>NZ_JBJGYJ010000002.1:0-270912 GCF_054049935.1 Geodermatophilus sp. SYSU D00742 | reverse complement strand
ACCCCGCCCCCGCCGAGGACGACACCCGCGACCGCGGCGACAGCGGCGACCGCGGGCAGTCGCGCAACACAGACCCCGCCCCCGCCGAGGACGACACCCGCGACCGCGGCGACAGCGGCGACCGCGGGCAGTCGCGCAACACAGACCCCGCCCCCGCCGAGGACGACACCCGCGACCGCGGCGACAGCGGCGACCGCGGACAGCCACGCACCCCCGAGCCGCAGCCCGCGCCCGCGCCCGCCGAGGACGACACCCCCGCCGACACCGGCGACCGCGGACAGCCACGCCCCCCCGACCCCGTCCGGAGCGAGATCCCGGTCGAGGAGGTCCCGAACCGCCCCTCACCACCGACGCCCCCCCGAGTCCCCGTGGTGTCAGGGGAGGGTGGTCCGTCCGATGGGACCGCAGCCGTCACTCCCGGGGCCGACTCCGACGGCGCCACGGGTCCTGTTCCAGGGGCGCCGATCCCAGAGAGCACCGCTCTCCCGCCCGGCGATCAGGCGGACGTCCCCGGTTCGGCAGAGCAGAGCACCCCGCCGGGTCGAGGCACCTCCCCGGAACCCAGCACCGGCGACGGCAACGAACCGGCCGGCACCCCGCCCGTCCCCGAGCCGTCGACTCCCCCTCCCCTGACGGCTCCCCGGACACCGGTGCCCTCGCCGGAGGAGGCCGGCGACTCGTCGGCCACGCCGGCGCAGCCGACGGAACGAGAGGCGCCCAGCACCGAGCCCGAGGACAGCGAGCAGACGGCGCCGGACGACACGGCGGCACCCACCGGCGAGTCCTCCGGGCAAGCCACCGCCGGGTCCGACCGGGCCCCGGTGGCCTCCCCCGCCGCTGCAGACGACTCGGGGAGCCGCTCGACGGACGAACCTGCCACGGACAGCTGGACGACCGACTCCGGCCGCCCCAACGACCCCGCACGTACGGGCGCTGATGACACGGGGCAGCACTACGGACCGGCCACTCCGCTCCCGGGCTCCGGGAGCAGCGATGAGGCAGCGACGCCCCCGGCGTCCGTGATCCCGGAACAGTCATCTGCCGCAGGTGGCCCCTGGAGGCCGGAGGCGGAGGACACCCCCAGCCCTGCGGGACCGTCGCAGGCGCCCGCCCTCCGCCCGGAGTCGGCGACCGCCACAGTGCGCGTCGTGTCCGAGGTGCCGTCCACGACGGCCTGGACGTCAGGAACGGCAGCCCTGCAGGCCAAGCACATCCCGACCCGCGCCGTCGTCCTCCCGTGCGCCACCGAGAGCCGGGAGAGACCGGCCCAGGTGGCGTCGACCGGTGCCCCCACCGGCAGGCGGACGACCTCGAACAGCACGGCCGGCGCCGTCGTGCCTCCCGGCAATGACGTGCCGCCTGCTGCTCCCGTGCCCCCGCTGCCGCATCCGCCCCTTGCTCCCCCGCCTGCTCCCGTGACGCACACCGGAGGCGCGTCCGTGAGCGGTGGCACAGGCGGAGGCGGACAGGACGACGAGGCCGACAACGACCTCACGATCGTCGACGCCGATCTGGCCACCACCCGCGCCCACGCGGCTGCCCGTGTCGCCTTCGACACCGCCAACCGAGTGCTCGGGTGCGCCGGCGATCCCAGTAGCCGCCCCGGCTGAGGTCACGGAGCGCCGTCGGGTGCGTCGCTCGCACCCGCTCCCGTCCGCACCACGCCCGGCACGGCTACGTCCCGCAGCCCCGCCGGGGATCCCTCCCAGACCACCCTTGTTCGTCACCCCGCGCTCCACAGCAGAGCCGCGGTCTCAGGCCGAGGACATGGCCCGATGAGACACGACACACGCACCGACCCCACACACGTCGCCAGCCCCTCCCTCACCGAGCACGTACCCGTGCGCGTACAGCCGACCGGCCACGTCACACGCGGCCAGTCGCCCCCCTGCGGACCGCCCCGCGGCCGCACCCCCTCTCGGGCGCCGTCCCCCCGCTGGGGTGGCTCCTGGTCGTGCGCTGCGCGGGGAGGGACGAGATGAGCGACGCCTTCAAGGAACGGCTGGACAGCGTCCTCATCACGAACGGCGACTGCGCCCCCTCGCAGATCCCGGTCGGCGATCCCGACGTACGCCCCCTTGTCGAACGACGCCCCGTCCCGCCGATGGCGAGGACGCACCGGGTCGGCGCCACGCCGGCCCCTGTCCCGGCACGCCCTGTGTACGACCCCTTCCGGGCGCGGCGCCGACCATCCCCGGAGTGGCTGGTCAGCTACACCGCCGCTCTGGTCACGGCTGACGTCGTCGCCGCCGTCGCGGCGGCCTGTGTGGCGGTCGCCCTCACCGGGCCCGTCTCGGCACGGGGACTGGGGCTGGCCACTGCGGGGGCACTCGCCTGGCCCGTGCTGCTGATGCTGCTCGGGACCTACGCGGAGAGGCGGCACGGGAGCGGCGCCGCCGAGTACAAGCGGGTGGCGACCGGAGGTGTCATCGCCATCTCGGTGGCCGGCTACGCCGCTCATGTCCCCGCTCTGGGGAGTCTGAACGGGCTGCTGCTCATCGGTGTCCCTCTGGCCACCGTGCTCACCCTCGTGAGCCGTGCGCTCTGCCGGTGGCACCTGCACGCGGCCAGGCGGCGCGGGTTGATGACGAAGCAGGTCGTCCTGGTCGGTCGCGACATCGCCGTCCTCGACCTCGCCCGGCGCCTGCGTCGGGACCCGACGGCGGGCCTGCGGGTGGTCGGCGTCTGTGTGCCCAGCACGGCCCAATGCAAGAGCCTCGAGCAGCGTGGCATCGCGGTCCTCGGCCATCTCGACGACGTCGTGCGCGTTGTCGACGAGGTCGGTGCCGACGCGGTCGTCGTCGCCTCGGCCAGCGAGACCGCCGCGCAGTACCTGCGGGAGTTGTCCTGGCGTCTCGAGGGCACCAACATCGACGTGCTCGCGAGCCCCGGGCTCGTCGAGGTGGCACCTCATCGGCTGCAGATCCGGCCGACGACGAGCGTTCCCCTGATCCAGGTCCGCGAGCCGGAGTTCCGCGGCCACCGGCGGGTGATCAAGGCGGTCCTCGACCGGACCGCTGCCGCCGTCCTGCTGGTCCTGGGCGGACCTGTCCTCCTGGTGATCACGATCGCGATCCGTCTCACCAGCCCAGGTCCCGCCCTCTACCGCCAGCGCCGCGTCGGCAAGCGCGGACAGCGGTTCGACATGCTCAAGTTCCGGAGCATGGTCGTCGACGCCGACCAGGCACTGAGCTCACTCCTCGACCGCAACGAGGGCAACGGCGTGCTGTTCAAGTTGCGGCGCGATCCTCGCGTCACTCGAGTGGGGCGCTTCCTGCGCCGGTACTCGCTGGACGAACTGCCCCAGTTGGTCAACGTCCTGAAGGGCGAGATGTCCTTCGTCGGCCCCCGGCCGGCCCTCGAGCGCGAGGTCGCGCAGTACGGACCGGACATGCACCGACGCCTGCTGGTGAAGCCGGGCATCACCGGCCTCTGGCAGGTCAGTGGCCGATCGGACCTCAGCTGGGACGAGGCAGTCGAGCTGGACATCCGCTACGTCGAGAACTGGTCGCTGGGACTCGACCTGGCCATCCTCCTGCGGACGGTCCGTGCCGTCCTGAAGACCTGCGGCGCCTACTGACGGTCGGAGCGGGCCACGAGGAGCATGTCCGCGGCCGAGGGGAGGGGTCAGGGGGCGCCCGGGTCCAGCCGCACCACGCCGAACGACATCGCACCGGACGACGACCCGCCGAGGACCCGGGCCGCCCGGCCGGTCTCCGCCGCGTAGGCCCGGGCGATCTCGTCGACGCTGTCGCGGGCACCGGCGCGCGCCAGCACGGCCACCACCCCGCCGCTGCCACCGCCGGTGATCTTCGCCCCGTACAGGCCCGCCGCGGGTCCCGCGGAGCGCACGAGGTCCACCAGCCGGTCGGTGCCGCTCGAGCCGAGCCCGCAGGCGGAGTAGCTCGCGTGCGACTGGTACATCAGCTCGCCGAGCAGCGCGCGCACCTCCTCCGTCAGGTGCGGGGCGTCGAGCAGGGCGCGGAACAGCCGCACCCGCGCGTGCTCGTGGACCGGGTGCGCGGTCGGCTGGCGGACCGCGTAGCTGGCACCGGGGTCGACCCGGGTGACCGCGTCCGTGGTGCCGCCGTACCGGGCCAGGAACGTCGCACCGTCCATCTTCTCCGGCACCCGGTCGCGCAGCTCGGACTCCCACACCGACGGCGGCACGTTGGCGAGGTACCCGTGCCACTCCGGGTCCTCCACGGCGACCCTGCCCTCGGACACCTCCCGGACGTCGAAGCCCATGAGGTCGGCCACGACGCGGTACCCCATGAACGCCCCGACCCGGACGGCGCCGTAGTCGGACCCGCCCACCTCGTGCCGCACCCCGGAGTCGATCCCCCAGACCTCGACCCCCTCGGGCAGGGGCGCGTGGCCCCGCAGCTCCGCCGGCTGGCAGAGCAGGGCGAGCAGCTCGTCCTCCCGGCCGCAGGCGGCGGTCATCTGGTCCATGACGCCGCACGGGGCGCCGACCACGAGGTTCTCGACCCGCTGGCACAGCAGGGCCAGCTCGCGCCCCTCCAACGGCGTGTCCAGCACGTCGGCCACGGCGCGCATCGTGGCCACCTCCAGCGCCGCCGAGGAGCTGACGCCCTTCCCCGTCGGGACGCTGGACTCCACGAGCACCCGCAGTCCCCGGTCGAGGGGCACGCCCTTCTCGCGGGCGAGGACGATGAGGGTCCCGACGACGTAGGCGCCCCAGCGCCGCCGCTCGGACCCCGCGAGCAGCGCGCGTGCCGTGTCGTAGTCGGGAACCGCACCGCCGGGGGCGAGCACGTCCAGGGGCACCGTGACCTCGGCGTCCCCGCCGAACTCGGCGGCCGCCGGACTGCGCACGGTGATCGCGGCGTCGTCGGCCTCCTGCACGGCGACCAGCGTCGCCGCGGCCAGCGGCAGCTCGAGGACCATCGCTCCCGAGTAGTCCGCGATCCCGCCCATGACGTCGAGCCGGCCCGGCGCCCGGCCGACGTGGACCGGTCGCGCGCGGGCGAAGAAGTCCCCGCTCGCGGCGACGGCCTCGGCGCAGCGTCGCAGGTCGGCGCCGTGGACGTCACCGTCGTCCCGCCCGGGCACCGGGGCCGCGCCGACGGGGTGGGTTCGGCTCATGTGTCCTCCGCATCGAGGTAGTGCACGGTCGGCTGCGCGCGGAGCTCCGCCGCCTTCTCCTCGGGCGCCGTGTCGCTGAGGAAGTTGCCACCGCCGCTCTCCGGGCCCCCGAGGAACTTCAGCAAGTTGGGCTGCCGCAGCGGCGGCAGGAAGCCGACGTGGAAGTGGTGGTCGCGGTGGTCGCCACCGTCCGTGGGCGCCTGGTGCAGCGGCATCACGTAGGGGAACGGCTGCCGCCAGAGGTTGTCGAAGCGCACCGTGAGGTCCTTGAGGCCACGGGCGAGCGACTCGGCCTCGTCGTCGGTGAGCGCGGACACGTGCGGCACGCTGCGCTTGGGGGCCACGTAGACCTCGTAGGCGTAGCGGGCGAAGTAGGGCACGAACGAGATGACGTGCTCGTCCTCCCAGAGCACCCGCCGCCCGTCGGCCTGCTCGGCGGCGATGACGTCGGCGATCAGGCCGCGCCCGGTCTCCCGAGCGTGCCGGCGCTGGGCCTCCAGCTCGCCGTCGAAGGTCTTCCAGGTGAAGTTGGTGGCGTAGACCTGCCCGTGCGGGTGCGGGTTGGAGACACCGACGGCCTCCCCCCGGTTCTCGAACACCAGGACCTGCCGCACCTCGGGGCGGGCGCCCAGGTCGCGGGTCTCCCGCCGCCACGCGTCGACGACGGTGGCGATCGCCGGCAGCTGCATCCGGGCGAGCGTCAGGTCGTGCCGGGGGTCGTAGCAGATGACCCGCGACACCCCGGTCGCCGGCCGCACCCGGTAGGGCGCCGGGGGGACCTCGAGGTCGGTGGGTGCGTCCGGGCCGATGGCGGGGTGGTCGTTGTCGAAGACGTGCACGCCCCGGTAGTCGGGGTTGCCGGCGCCCGAGACGCGGGTGTTGCCCGGGCACAGGTAGCAGTCGGCGACGTACTCCGGCACGCGGTCGTGCTGGGCGGCGGTCGTCTGCCCTCGCCACGGCCGGCCCTGGCGGTGCGCGGCGACGATGACCCACTCCTCCCGGAGAGGGTGCCACCGCTGCTCCCAGACGGGACGACGGCCTGCCGACGAGTTCATGCGGACCGCTCCCGCGGGCTCGCCGGGCCCCTCGTCGTCCTCGTCACGCCCGCGCTCACCCTCCTCCGCACACCGTCCGGTCACCGCCCACCGCGGCGACGGGACCGGGCGGGTGCGGGCTCCACGGGGTGCTCGCACCGGGAAGCGGGGTCGACGGCGCCTCGGCGGCCAGACGATCATGGCCGAAGTCGCCGTCCGCCGCGCGTCGTCGCCTGATCAGGTGGACGACGTCGGAGGCACTACCGCACGATCTCCAGCCACGTCCGGTCGTCGAAGCTGATCTGCCCGGGCCCGGTCCCCTTGGTCGCGGGCGGGTCGGCGATCATGAGCGGGTCCTCCCGCAGCCGCCGGGCGAGCAGCTCCTCGGACTCCTCCAGCGTGCCGCCGAGCGTGGGGTAGCCGTCGCTGGCGAGCACCACGCGTCGCCAGTCGCCGGGCAGGGGGAGCACCGTGATGAGCCGGTCGGGCACGGGCCGGCCGTCGAGCCGGCCGAAGACCAGGGGGTCGTCCCGGTCGAGGTTGGTCAGCAGGTGCTCGCGGGACAGCAGGGGCAGGATCATGGCCCGACCGGGGTCGGTCTCCAGCAGCTCCGCGAGGGTCGCGCGCTCCAGCTCCGCCCGGAGCAGCGCGGCGCGGGCGCGGGCTCCGCGGCGCTCCACCTCGTGCCCGAAGCGGGTGGCCGAGCCGTCGCACGCCGCCCAGCCGTCGCCGACGACCCAGACCTCCTGCCGGTGGACCGAGAGCAGCTGCACGCTCGCCGAGGGCAGCTCGGCGAGGTGGGACGGCGTGCCGAGGGCGGCCAGCGCCCGGGTGAGGACGTCCACGGCCTCGCGGGCGCCGGCTGTCGGCGCCAGGCCCCGGATCGCCCCGGCGACCGCCTGCGACGCCCGCCGTCCCGGCGACTCCCCTCCGGTGTGCGGGTGCTTCGCCGTCGCGCCGTCGACCACGGCGAAGAAGTGCTCGGTGACGACGTGGGTGTCCTCGTTGCGCGCCGGGTCGTCGAACTTCCCGCGCGTGAACGCGACCTCAGCCCTGGGCATGGTCGAGGGACCGGTGGACCACGGGCGTGCGGATGCCGTACGCAGGGCTCCCCATCAGGCGGGCCTTGATGACGTACGCGGCGGGCCGGTCCTTGGGCGCCTTCGCGAGCAGCTTCTGGTTCGCCGCGACCCACTCGGCAGCCGCCTGGGTGCCGTAGGTGGAGGTGCCGGCGATCATCCACAGCCGCCCGGGCTGCTCGTCGACGAGCAGGTTCCTGTGCCGGAGGACCATCCCGTAGGCCCACTCCCCCTCGTCGGCCGTGTCCAGGACCTCCGGCTGCCGGCCGGGGGGCGCCCAGTGGATGCGACTGTCCACCGGTCCGCTGCCGTCGGCCCGGGGCGCGTCGCACATGTACACCGGCAACCCCGGCACGGCGCACAGCTTGGCCGCGACGCTGTTGGTGCGCGGACCGCCGAGGAGGACGAGGTCGCCCTGTTCGTCCTCGGGCCGGGCGTTCGCGGACAGCATCACCATGTCAGGACGCAGGGCCGACCGGTACCCGCGCATCAGGGACGGCGTGAGGAGCGACACCGCCCGGAGCTGACCGACCCCGGTGCCCAACCTCGTCGTCCCGCTGACCTGTCGTGGGACCTCACTGGTGGACACGATGATCGCCAGGTGCGACGGGTCCTCCAACCGCCACATCCGGCACGCCCGGCTCCGCTCCTGGGCCCGCAGTCTGCCCACGGTGATCGCGCTCCCGGCGTAGCCGGCCACCAGCCCGGTGACGACGTCGAGGCTGAAGTCGCCGAGGAAGCTCACGCCCGGAGCCCCGACTGCCGGGCCGCGAGCAGCAGCCCGATGATCGACTTCGCGTCCTGCACGTCCCCGCGGGCGATCAGGCCGTCGACGTCGGCGAGGTCCACGTACTCCACGCGCGAGGTCGACTCCTCGTCGGCGTCGAGTCCGCGCTCACCGTCGGTGAGGTCCTCGGCGAGGAACAGCAAGGTGCGCTGGCTGCAGTGGCCGGGCGAGTTCAGGAAGCTGCCGAGTGGCCGGACGAGGGCCGCCCGCACCCCGACCTCCTCCTCCAGCTCCCGGGCCGCCGCGACGTCGGGGGAGGGATCGGTGGCGTCGATGCGCCCACCCGGCAGCTCCAGGTTCTCCCCGTCGATGGAGACGCGGTACTGGCGGATCAGCGGCACGCGCCGGTCCGCGGTCACCGCCACCGTCGCCACGGTCGGTTCGTGCCGGGCCCAGGACCGGGAGAAGGTCACGTCGCCCGGCCCGGCGACCGCCGAGTCGACCACGTCGAAGGCGAACCGCTCACAGACCACCCGGGTGGAGACGCGCTCGTACACCCTGCCGGACTCTAGGGCGGCCGGACGGTGACGACGGGTCGCCCCTCCGTGAGGGCCGCACACCCGCCCCACCGTTAACCTCCGGCACATGGCGGGAACGACCTGGTTGGTCACCGGCGGTGCCGGCTACATCGGTGCACACGTCGTCCGCGCGCTCCTGGCCTCGGGCCGGGACGCCGTGGTCGTCGACGACCTCTCCACCGGGCTGACCTGCCGAGTCCCCGACGGGGTGGAGCTGGCCGAGGGGTCGGTGCTCGACGGGGCCTTCCTCCGCGACGTCATCGGCCGGACCGCGCCCGCGGGGGTGATCCACGCGGCGGGCAAGAAGTTCCCCACGGAGTCCGTCGCCGACCCCCTGCTGTACGCCCGGGTCAACTCCGGCGGGGTGATCAGCCTGCTGGAGGCGATGCGCGACACCGGCCTCGACCGCGTGGTCTTCTCCTCGAGCTGCTCGGTGTACGGGACGCCGTCGGTCGAGGACGTCGACGAGGACGCGCCCGTGCAGCCGGAGAGCCCCTACGGGGAGTCGAAGCTCTACGGGGAGCGCGTGCTGGACGCCGCCGGTGCCGCGTACGGGATGGGCGTGGTGAACCTGCGCTACTTCAACGTCGTCGGCGCGGCCGCACCGGAGCTGCAGGACACCGGTGCCTACAACCTGGTGCCGCTGGTCCTCCAGGCGCTGCGCCGGGGGACGCCGGTCAAGGTCTACGGAGGGGACTACCCGACGCCCGACGGCACCTGCATCCGTGACTACACCGACGTCCAGGACGTGGCCGAGGCGCACGTCCGCGCCGCGGAGGCGCTGGAGGAGCGGCCGCGGGTGGCGACCTACAACGTGGGCCGCGGGGTGGGCAGCAGCGTGCTCGAGGTGCTGGAGGCGGTCTCGACCGTCATCGGCCGTCCGGTGCCGCACGAGGTGGTGACGCGCCGACCGGGCGACCCCGGCCACGTCGTCAGCCGCGTCGACCGCATCGCCGCCGAGCTCGGCTGGACCGCCGAGCGGGACCTCATGGACATGGTGCGCAGCGCCTGGGCCGCCGAGCAGGGTGCACCGGGGCTGATGGACGCGTCGCCGGCCTGAGCGGTCGCCGCATCCGGACGGCGGGCCACGAGCAGGAGCAGCTCCAGCACGTCGCCCTCCCCGACGTTGGGGGCGGACAAGTGACCACTCCTCCGCTCTACTCAGAGCCAGAGGACGATCCCCCCTCGCACGGGGGCGCGCCTCCACGAGGCAGGTACAGCGTCGTCAGGGGGACACATGCACTGGGTGGTGATCGTCGGGGTCGGGTGGCTGCTCCTGGCCGTCACCGGAGCCGTGGTGGTCGGTCGGTCGATCCGCATCGCCGAGCACCACGAGGCCGGGTCCGCTGTGGCCGGCGCCCGCCGCCGGCCCAGGGCCTGCCTCGCGCCGGTCGACCGGGCACCGGCCTCGTGGGAGAGCGAGACCACCTGACCCGGGCAGCCTCCACGCCCGGTACGACTGCACCGACGCCTCACCCCCAGGGGTGATGGGGCATCCCCTCCAGCTCCGGCCGCTCATAGCGTCGCCCGCGTTGCCTGTCTGACGGGGGTCCATGCATGAGCGCTGACACGACGGCGGCGCCGGAACAGCGCAGCGACGAGCACGCCGAGCCGGCAGCCCCGCGGCGTCGCACGCTGCGCCGGGCACTGATCAGCCTCGGCGTCCTCGGCCTCGTGCTCGCCCTGGTCGTCGGCGGCGGCCTGTGGTACCTGACCGAGCGCTACGCGGGCAACGTCGACCGGGTCGCCGACGTCTTCGCCGGCCTCGACGAGGAGGCACGCCCGGCGCCGGCGACGCCGGCCCGGAAGGCCTCAGCCGAGCCGGTGACCTTCCTGCTGGTGGGTTCCGACACCCGCGCAACGGCCGAGCAGGGTGTCGCGGCCGGGGGGCGATCGGACGCGATCATGATCGCCCGCTTCGCGGCCGACCGGCAGCACGCGCAGCTGATCTCGATCCCCCGCGACTCGTGGGTCGACATCCCCGGCCACGGCAAGAACAAGATCAACGCCGCGTACGCGTTCGGCGGCCCGTCGCTGCTCATCCGGACCGTCGAGCAGCTGACCGAGGTCCGGATCGACCACTACGTGGCCATCGACTTCCAGGGCCTCATCCAGGTGACCGACGACCTGGGCGGGGTGGACGTCGTCGTCGCGGAGACGACGAGCAACGGGCCGTACACCTTCCCCGCCGGCGTGAACCACCTGAACGGCGACCAGGCCCGCTGGTACCTCGGCCAGCGCTACGGCCTCCCCGGTGGCGACTTCGACCGGGTGCGGCGCCAGCAGCAGTACCTGCAGTCGATGTTCGGCAAGCTGTTCAGCTCCGACTCGTTCACCGACCCCGGCCGGCTGGACGGCGCGCTGCTGGCCGTGACCAGCGCCGTGGCGGTGGACGACGAACTCGGCAACGCCGACGTGCTGGCGCTGGCCTACTCGCTGCGTGGGTTGTCGCCGGACGACGTCGAGTTCTTCACCGCGCCGGTGCTGGGCACGGGCACGGAGGGTCCGGCGAGCGTCGTGTACCTCGACGCCGTGGCCGGTGACCGGATGTGGACCTACCTGCGAACCGACTCGCTGGGCGCCAACGCCGCCGAGTTCGGCGACGAGGCGCTGCCCGACGTCCCCCGCTGACCCGCCCCCGGGCGGACGGCGCGGTCGGGTCCGGCAGCCCCCTCGCCCCCGGTGAGCGCCCGGCGTGGCGGGGCGCTCAGGGACGCCGCGGCTCCACCGCCATCAGGACGACCGTCGAGTTGTCGCGGGCTCCGGCCTCGTCCGCTGCAGCGACGAGGACCTCGGCCAGGTCAGCCGGTCCCCCTCCCCCGGCCATCAGCTGCGCGATGCGCTCGTCGCCGAGTTCCCCCGTCAGCCCGTCGGAGCAGGCCAGGAAGCGGTCACCGGGCACGATCGGCAGCAGGGTGATGTCCGGCTCGTTGCGGGCGCTGACCCCGAGGGCGCGGGTGATGATGTGCCGTTGCGGGTGGTTCACCGCCCCCTCGTCGGAGATGTAGCCCGCGTCGATGAGCTCCTGCACCACCGAGTGGTCGGTCGTGAGCAGCTCCAGCCGCCCTGCATGCCAGCGGTACACCCGGGAGTCACCCACGTGGAACACCGCCCACTGCGGCCCGGCTCCCTCGTCGACGAGGGCGAGGCCGGCGACGGTCGTCCCGGCGCCCTCCTTGTCCGGCCCGCTGAACGCGCGGATCTCGCCGTCCGCGCGCTGCAGCGCCAGCCGGATCCGCCCCACGGTCGTCGTCTCGCCACCGGTCAGGGAGCGGAGAGCCCCGATGACCGCCTCGGCGGCTGCCGCGCCGCCGGCGTGACCCCCCATGCCGTCGGCGACCGCGAAGACCGGCGGCTCGGCGAGGTACCTGTCCTGGTTGTCCTCGCGCTGCCCCACGGCGGTCGCCGCGCCCCACGTCAGCTCGACCGGCGGCATCCGCACTCCACAACACGCATCGACGACAGGACGACCCGCGGGGAAGGCAGGTGCGCCGAGCGTAGAAGGTCGTGAGCGGACCGGCAGTTCGCCGTGCGGGACGCGCACCGCGTCCGGCGACCGCCGGGCCCCGGACGGAGAATGGCCGGGATGCGGTCGCCGGCTTCCCCCCTGCACCTGCTCGCCAGCCTCGGCACCCTGCTGTGCGTGGCGCTCACCGCCTGCTCCGGGTCGGTCCCGGGCGACGGCCCGGCCAGCAGTCCGCCGATCGGACGCACCACGAGCACAGCTCCGACGACCGCGGTGGACCCCGTGCAGCAGCAGGTGGACGCCGCACTCGCCGGCCTCGACGACCGCCGGCAGGTCGCCCAGCTCATCGTCGTCGGCGTCCCGTTGTCCGATCTCTCCCCCGCCGGGACGCTCGTGCGCGACACCGGCGTGGGTGGCGTCTTCCTCCAGGGCCGGAGCACCGCCTCGGCCGACGAGCTCGCCGCCACGACGGCCCAGTGGACCGGGGCCGTGACCGGTCCGGAGCCATGGGTCGCTGCCGACCAGGAGGGCGGCGCGGTGCAGACCCTCTCCGGCCCCGGCTTCGCCGACCTGCCGCCCGCCGTCGACCAGGGTCGGCTCCCGGCGAGCGAGCTCGCTGCGCTGGCGGACGGGATGGGATCGTCCCTGGCCGCCGCGGGCGTGACGCTCAACCTGGCCCCGGTCGTGGACGTCGTGCCCGAGGGCACCGCGGCCGGCAACGCCCCCATCGGCGCCTTCGGCCGCCAGTACGGCACCACCGCGTCCGCCGTCACCGCCGCAGCCGGCCTGGTCGTCGACGGTCTCGCCGCCCACGGCGTCACCGCCACCCTCAAGCACTTCCCGGGCCTGGGGAAGGTGCAGGAGAACACCGACGTGAGCGCCGGCGTCACCGACACCGTCACCACGCGGGACGACGAGCAGGTGTCCGCGTTCGCCGAGCTGGCCACCGACGAGGCCGCGCCGTTCGTCATGACGTCGTCGGCCACCTACACCCGCATCGACCCCACCGCGCCGGCCGCCTTCTCCCCCGTCGTCGTCGACGGCCTGCTCCGGGAGCAGCTCGGCTTCGACGGGGTCGTCATCTCCGACGACCTGGGCGCCGCGGAGGCGGTGCGGGACGTGCCCGTCGGGGAGCGCGCCGTCCGCTTCCTCGCCGCCGGCGGCACCCTCGTCCTCACTGTGGACGCCACCACCGTGCCCGAGATGATCGACGCCGTCCTGGCCCGCGCCGAGACCGATCCGGCCTTCGCCGAGCAGGTCGACACCGCGGTCCGCACCGCGCTGACCGCCAAGGCTCGTGCCGGCCTCCTGCCCTCGTGACCAGGCACCGTGGTCGACCGACGCCTGATGGACGGCTGGCGTTCCCGCGCAGGTCATCCACCGGAGTGCCGCGCCGTCCACGATCAGCGGCGTGATCGTGTTGACAGCGGTGACGTGGGCGGCGCTGGCCCTCCTGACCACCATCTTCTTCGCAGCCACGCTCCGCGGCGGCCTGCTCGAGGACAGGGCCCTCGGCTACCTGGTCGACGCGACCGGGGTGCCGCCGACCGCCGACCCCACCGGGGGAGTCGCCCCGGGCAGCCGGGACGCCCGTCCCCGACCCCGGTCCGACGACCTCGGCTGCGTACCGGCACCCCGACGGACGGCTACCGTCACACCGTGCTCCGCTGGCTGTTCGCCCTCGTCGTGGCCGGCACCCTGTCGGTGTTCGCCTTCCTCCTGGTCACCGGCGAGTACATGAACGACGGCGCCGTGCTGCTCCGGCTCAGCGAGCACCACGGCATCCACCGGGGCGACGTCTTCGTGGTGACGGGGTGGGCAGCCGCTCTGCTCTCCGAGGCGGGGCTCCTCCTCGGCGGTCCACGCAGACGTACTGAGAACAGTCACTCGTCGGCACCGAGTTCCGGTCGGTGAGCGGAATCCGCTCTCCGCCGAGGCCCGCGGGAGCCCGCGCTCCGTCGCCAGCAGCGCCCGCCCGGTCAGCCAGCCGGCCACCTCCGGATCGTCCCGCCGCCCGATCGGCCGTGAGTTGGCGACGACGACGGGCCCAGTGGTCGGAACTTCGGCCCCCGAACTCCGGCTCACGCTGCTGGACGTGCACAGCGGTGTCGGGCGCCGGGTGAGCAGCATGACCTCGACGCCAGTGACCCTCGTCGTCCAGGTCTCCGTACTCCGCGGCGGGCGCCAGTGAGTCCCCCCACGGAGTGACTGACAGGGGAGGAAACTACGTTCTGTATGGGAGGTCCGTACCTTGTGTGCGTGCACCTCCTCTTCGTATGCACCGGCAATGTCTGCCGCTCGCCGATGGCGGAGCGGCTGGCCACCACGTGGCTGAGCGAGGCCACCGGGTGTCTCCCTCACGGTGACGAGGTGCGCATCACCAGCGCGGGCCTGAGGGCGGCAGATGGTGACCCGATGGACCCCCGGTCAGCCGCCGCTCTGGCCGAACTCGGCGTTGATCCGCGTGACTTTCGTTCACAGCGTTTGACCCCTGAGCTGGCGGCCTCGGCCGACATGGTCCTCACCATGACCCGGCAACACCGCCGGTCGACACTGGAGCTGACGCCGCGCGGCCTTCGGCGGACATTCACCGTGAGAGAGGCGGCCGATCTCCTGAGGAGCGCCGACCTGAGCGGACTGGACCGGATGCCTCTTGAGGCGCGGACTCGCGAGCTGGGGATCCGCCTCGATGCCCAGCGCAGGTGGCGTGTCTCGTCCGGCAACGACGACATCGAGGACCCGATCGGTCGCCGCCTACCGGTGCACCAGCAGGTGGCGAACACGATCGCCGCGGCCCTGCGCCCGCTGACCGACGCCCTCTTGGACTGCGCTCACCCCAGACCGAACGTGCTGGCAAGGGACTGACCGGGAGAGCACCGCCTGTCCGCACAGCGCACGGGCACGCCACTACCCCCCATCCCGCCGGCTCCCTCAGCGGTCGCCGTGTTGCCGGCTGTACGACCGGATGTCCGTCAGGCAGCTGGCACGGGCGCTGTCCGGGTCGGATTCGTAGGCGCTGTACCATCGGGCTGTCCGCGCGACCGCCTCGTCGAGGCGCCACCGCGGCCGCCAGCCCAGGTCCGTGGCTGCTCTGCCGATGCCGAGCCTGAGCACACCGGCCTCCGGCGCATGCTCTGTGCTGACCTCACTGCGCCAGCGCCACTGACGCGGGGACTCGGGATCCCAGGCACTCAGGAGTCTGTCGACGAGCTGTCCCACCGTGGCGTCGTCGGCCGGGTCGGGGCCGAAGTTGTACGCCGAGCCGACATCGTCGCCGGCCGGACCAGCGAGGTGAGCGGCCAACGTGAGATAGCCCGACAGCGGCTCGAGCACGTGCTGCCATGGGCGAACAGCAGAGGGATGACGCAGCACGGTCGGCTCACGCCGAGCTCGTGCCCTCGCCAGATCGGCGACCAAGCCGTCAGCGGTCCAGTCCCCACCTCCGATGACGTTGCCCGCGCGTCCAGTCGCCAAGCGACGTACCGGCCCCCCTTCATCCCGAGCGGCGCGGTCGAAGAACGAGAACCGGTAGGACTGGGCGACCAGTTCCTGCGCCGCCTTGCTGGCACTGTAGGGATCGCATCCTCCGAGCCGATCGTCCTCGATGAACGGGCGACCTGACTCATCGTTCGCATAGCACTTGTCGCTCGTCACTACGACGACTGCGCAGTCCCGGTCCAGGGTCCTGACGGCGTCCAACAGCGCCGTCGTGCCATCGACGTTCACCCCGAACGTCTCAGCGGGACGCACGTACCCCTCGCGAACGACCGTCCTGGCGGCGAGGTGCAGCACGACGTCCGGGGCAGCCTGGTGAAGGGCGTCAGCGACCGCTTCACGGTCTCGGATGTCGCCCACCACGTGTCGCTCGAGGTCCCTGATCACGTCAGCCACCTCGAACAGGGAGGGCTCGGTCTCCGGGGACAGCGCATAGCCGGTGACGCGGGCGCCCATGTCTGCCAACCACAGCGACAGCCACGACCCCTTGAAGCCGGTGTGGCCAGTGACGAACACCGATCGGCCGGCGAACGCGGCAGCCAGGTCCTCCGTCCTGGTCCCTGCCTGCCCCATGCTGCCACGATAGAGCCGCAGGGGATGAGGTGGCTGATGAGGAACTCGCGGTCGAGCGGTTGCCGGGCTTGTGGGACCGCCTCCGTGGTCACGGTGCTCGACCTCGGGACCCAACCCGTCGCCGACACCCTGTTCGACGACGCCGGTCAGGCTGCAGAGGCGCCGCGACACCGGTTGGCTCTCGGGTGTTGCCAGGAGTGCGGCCTCGTCCAACTGGATGCCTCGACACCCGTGCTCGCCAACGCCGCGCACGGACACGGGAGCGTGTACTCAGGAACCGTCCTGGAGCACGAGCGGGCGTGGGGCGCAGAGCTACTGGAGGTGTCATCCCTACGTGACGGAGGATCCGTCCTCGATGTGAGCAGCGGAGCCGGAGGTCTGTTGCGTGTGTTCGCGGACGCCGGCCACGTGGTGAGGGGGTGGGAGCGGGACGCCGGACTCGCCGGACAGGCCTCAGCGGCGGGCCTGCCGACCGACCACGACGACGACATGATCCTGGAGCCGGGTGAGACGTTCGACCTCGTGGTGGTCAACCACAGCCTCAGTCACGCCGACGACCTGGATACGGCGGTGGAGCGATGTGTGGGCGCCGTCGCGCCCTCGGGCACCTTGGCCGTCGAGTTCCACTCGGTGTCGGGCGTCCTCGGCGGCGGACAGTTCGACGTCATCTGTCACGCCCACCGCAGCTATCTGTCACTGAGTGTGCTGGCCGGCGTGCTCGCCCGCCATGGCATGACCATCACCGACGCCCGGTCCCTACCCCTGCACGGCGGGGTGGTGCGCCTGCAGGCGCGTCACACGACACCCGGTCTCACCCCCGGTCCTGGCGCAGTCGAGATCATGGCCGCTGAAGCCACCGAGGGGAGCCACCGACCGGAAGCCTGGGCTCCGACCGCGATACACGCCGATCGGGTGCGGAGCCGACTCCGCACCTTCATCACTGCGTGCCGTTCGGCCGGTCACACCGTGGCTGCCTACGGCGCGCCGAGCCGGGGAGTCACCCTGCTCAACTTCTGTGGTCTGCGGGCCGACCAGATACCTTGGACGGCTGACCGCGCACCGGCCAAACAGGGCCGTTTCCTGCCAGGGGTCGCAACTGCGGTGATCGAACCAGAGGAGCTCCTGACGCGACAGCCGGACGTCGTCGTCGTGCTGGTGTGGCCGCTGCGCTCCGAGGTGCTCGCTCAGCTCGACGAGCTCCGCCGAGCCGGGACACGGTTCGTGTTCCCGCTGCCGGAGCCAGAGGTGGTGGCGTGACCCGGCCCTTCCGCTTCATCGCCCCTGCACCTCGGCTCACCGGTGACCCGGCTCGCTGGAGAGCCGAGGTGCGCCGCATCGAGGATCTCGGCTTCTCCACGATGTCGATCGGGGACCACGTGAGCCAGGGCTGGACCCTCGAACCGGTCACCGCGATGACCGTGGCCGCCGAGGCCACGAGCCGGCTCCGGGTGCTGTCGCTGGCCCTGGCGAACGACTACCGCCACCCGGTGATCCTCCACAAGGCCCTCGCCACCCTGGATGTGTTCAGCAGCGGGCGAGTCGAATTGGGCATCGGCGCTGGATGGATGCAGTCCGACTACGACTCTGCGGGCATCCCGATGGACCCGGCTGGGACGAGGATCGAGCGGCTCGAGGAGTCCCTGGGCATCCTGACCGGGCTGTTCGGCCCCGCACCAGTGAACGTCACCGGCCGGTACTACCGGATCCGTGACCTCGACGGACTCCCGAAACCGGTGCAACGACCTCGGCCTCCCCTGCTGGTCGGCGGAGGTGGCCAACGGATGCTGTCGCTGGCGGCCCGGGTGGCTGACATCGTCGGTGTCCACTGCAGCCTGCCCTCTGGCGTGCAGGACGCAGCGGCCGTGGCCGACCTGGCTGCCGATCGCATCGCCGAGAAGGTGCGGTGGGTACAGGAGGCGGCGGAGGCGGTAGGACGCCGCGTCTCCGATCTCGAGTTGCAGTTCAGCGTCTACCACTGTCTCGTCACGCGGCCCGGATACATCAGTGCGCCCAACCGCTCGAGCTTCGCCGCCTTGATCGCCGCCGTGCCGGAGTTGCTCGCGGACTCACCGGCGGTTCTCGTTGGTGACGTGGAGAGGTGCGTCGACACGCTCATCGAGCGACGGGAGCGTTACGGCTTCAGCTACCTCAACCTGGGAGGCGACGTGGAGTCCGTGGCGCCGATCGTCGCACGCCTCGCCGGCACGTGATCATCACACTCCCGCGACCAGTGCCTCCGCCGCCGTCCCCAGACGGGTTCCGGCCAGGACGTGTCGTCCGGCGCGCTCGCCACTGAGGAAGGCCTCGTCCGTCCACGCGTGGTCCCAGTCGCCGTAGCGGCCGCACCAGACCACACCCACACTCGCCAGGAAACTGTGCACCATGTCGACGGCATCAGCTCGCTGATGGTCCCAGATCACGTTGGCGTAGCGGATCGGACGCGCCTCCGCGACGAGTAACCGATCGTCGGTCCGCAGCACACCGCACCGGCGGAGGTCGGTGAGTACTCGCTCGACGAGCTCTGTCGAGGTCATCCCCAGCGGTCGGTAGCGATCCGAATGGTAGACCTCGGCCTGGATGGACCCCGCACCGGCCGGTGTCACGTGCGGGGTGAACATGTGCGGGAAGTTCAAGCGGGCGAAGATGACGTCCGGATCGTAGTAGTAGGTGATGTGTGCCGGCGACAGGTCATCCCGCTCGACGCCGATGTTCACCACCGTGGCGGAGCTGTAGGACAACGCTCGTGCCGCGGCCAACACGTCGGGGGGCGCTCCCTCGATGATGGGTACGAGGTCCGGGAGCGGTATCGAGGAGATGACAGCTTCCGCCTGCGTCTCTCTGCCATCGGCGAAGCGCAGGAGCCGGCGCTGCGGGTCCAACCGCACCACCCGGCGACCCACCTGCACGTCGAGACCACGTCTCAGACCGACCAGATAGGCACCGAAGCCACCTCGCTCGGGGTAGCGGAACTCCGTCACGTAGTGCTTGTGCTGGCGAGTGGCATCCAGCGCCCCTCTCAACACCTCCTCGAGGTCCGGGCGGTACATGCGAGGGCCGAGCCATTCGGTCGTCAGGTTCTCCGGCTCGGTGGTGTGGTACTTCCGGCCATACACCATGGGGAAGGCCTCAGCGAACGTGCGGCCGTAGGCAGCGACGAGCCAGTCGGCGTAGTTGTTCACCGCTCGTGGCGGTGCAGACGTCTCCGCAACGAAATCGGCGATAACCGACACCGCCAGGTCCTTCGGGAGACCGTGCAGGTTCAACTGCACCGGGTGCCGGACACGGTGGCCCTGCCACACGTTGTCGATGACCGCCTCCACCGTCCGGTAATGGCCGTCGACGGCGTCGGCGAGGAGAGCCGCGATGCGCTCGTCCTTGGTGAACGAGACATGCGGTCCGTCGTCGAACAGGAAGCCGCTGCCGACCTCGAACGTCGTCGTGTGGCCACCAGCCTGGTCCTGCGCCTCGAAGCACACGGCTGGCACGCCGGCGTCACGCAGCACGTGGGCCGCGCCCATCGCCGCCATACCGGACCCCAGAACAGCCACCGGCAGTGGCCCTCCTGTCACCGTCATCCGTCGGCCTCCGCCTCGTCGACCCGAGCCCCGTCACGGGAGAGCCACGCCTCACGCCAGTAGGTCTCGGTCTGGCGAGTGCAGAGGCCGTGATACAGGCCACGGCACACCGCTCCCTCGAGCACGAGACAATCAGCGCCCATCGTCAGCATGCGACCGGTCACGTCATCGATGATCTTGTGGATCCGCCGGTCAACCCGCCGACTCGTCCCGCAGTAGGGCAGCATCTCCGGGTCGAAGGACAGGCCACGGTTGTAGCCGCGGCGATCCAGAGTGGCTCGGATCTCCCTCCGGGTGCGTACCCGGACCCGCTCCCCCGGCTGGAGGTCCAGGGTGACCTTGGGCGTCCGATCCAGCTTGCCGTGGACCCAGGGGAAGGGCGCCCCCCCGTGGATCCGGAGCCGCGAAGGCAGGCGACGACTGTGCCCCTGGTACGTGTTGAAGAGGTAAGGGAGGATGTGGCGCAACACGGTTCGCCAGCCGAGGTTTCCGTTGCGGACGTCTCGAGCGAAGTGCCGCAGGTCCCAGTGATGGACCTTGCTCGTTGCGGCGACGACCTCCGTGGCCTGACACGACCAGCGCTCCTCGCCGTCCTCGGCCGCCGGCGCGTGCGTAGCACGCAGGAGATCCTCAGAGGAGGCCCCTTCCCGCTGTCTCGGTGGAGTCGTCCGGACGACCGCTCCATCGCTCGACTCATCGACTGGCCTCAGCCACTCCTCCTTCCAGAAGATCAGACAGCCGGCCTGACAACCCCCATGAGCAGAGCCGTCACAGCGAACCCCGTCCAGGTGGACGCTGTCCTCGAGCTTGCGCAGGCCCCCCCAGAAACAGGTGGTGTCGGCGCGACTGGCCACGGTGAACCGGGAGCCGCAGGACGCCAGCATCTCTGGCATGAATGGCATCCGGTCGAGCGTGCCGTCTCTCTCGAGAGTGGCGAGCACTTCCGCCTCGCTGCGCACCTCGACGACGTCCCCGGCACGGAGGCGTCGCAGCGGCGGAGCGGCGTTCGATCGGGTCATGTCGAACCTCCAGCCGTGAACGTCATGACGGACTTCGAGCAAGTGAACGCTTCGGCGTATCGGGCCCCACACTCGGCGCCGCGCAACCGGGCCAGTCCCAGGAAGACCTCGCGATCGAACCAGTGCCGTCCTCGCTGGGACGGGAAGTGGCGCATCAGCAGTTCGACCTTGCGGTCGGCCACCTCGTCGCTCATCGGGACGTAGAGGGTCCGCCGGATCAGATCCCCGTCCCACTTCGGGACCTCGTAGCAGAGGGTGAGGACGTCGCGGAACACGGTCGGCAGGATCTGAGCGACAACCCGGTGGTCCTGGTGCGACTCGTCCCGGCTAGGGCCGATCAGCAGATCCGGTACCGGGCTGGTCCGGGCGCGGCTCTCCAACAACTCCTTCACCTCAGCCCATGCGGCCGGGAGGCGTCCATCCGGGAGTCCATGGACGGAGACGGTGTGCTCGGCGCCAGACAGAAAGCCATCCGCGCTCGCCTGCGCCTCGTCCGCCCGCGTGGGTGTCCCGGTGAGCACCACGACGTCGACGCACAGGTCGGGTACCGACCGGACCAGTTCCAGCAATGCGCCCCCGGCCCCGATCTCCACGTCGTCCGGATGCGCACCGACGGCGAGCACGCGCAGCTGACGCGACGGAGCTCGGGGCACGAGGGGCAGCACGCCTCATCTCCGCCCGTGGCCAGCAGCCGCCGCCTCCAATCGGGGATTGGGAAGAGGACCCATCAGATCCTCCGCCGGTGCGAGCGCGGGGGCCGGTCCGAGGGCAGTGCTCGTCTCCCAGACCGCCCACGGACGGACACCGGATTGGTAGAGCTCCTCGAGTCGTACCCGTTCCTTGATGGTGTCGGCCGGCACCCAGAAACCGTCGTGCCGGTATGCGGCCAGCTTGCCCTTCTCCGCCAGCCGGACCAGAGCACCGTCGACCAGGTCCTCCCCTGGCAGCAGCACGTCGAAGATGTCCCAGCGGAAGACGAAGAACCCGCCGTTCTCCCAGATGGGGAACTGGCTGACCGGACGGATGCCGGAAACCCTCTCGCACTCGTCGATCTCGAGGACGTGGAAGGACGACTGAGGCGGGACGGCCGTCAGCGACGCGACAGCCCCACTGGCACGAAAGCGATCGATCACCTCGGGAAGTGGGATGTCGCTCAGCACGTCGGCATAGTTGGCCAAGAAGTAGTCCTCGCCCTCCAGATGCGGACGGACGCGACGGAGCCGTTCGCCGATGCTGCTGTGCAACCCGGTGTCGAGGAAGGTGATACGCCAGTCCGCGAGGTCGCTTCTCAGGAGGTCCACCTGCTGGCCTCCGCCGGTCAGCACAAAGTCGTTCGTGGCGGTCTCGTCGTAGTGCAGGAAGTAGTCCTTGATGTCCCTGGCGCCGTATCCCAGACAGAGGATGAAGTCGGTGTGGCCGTAGTGTGCGTAGTAACGCATGACGTGCCAGAGCAGAGGACGATCACCGATCATGACCATCGGCTTCGGCGCGGCGGACGAGCCATCCCGCATACGCATGCCGTGGCCTCCGCAGAAGAGGACGACCTTCATCTCTGCTCCTCAGTCGATGTCCAGTGAGGGGATGGGGACGACCAGACGGCAGCCCCACTCGCGGACGTAGTCCAGCTGGGTGGCGATCTCGCGCCTCAGGTTCCACGGCAGGAGGAGGACGTAATCCGGCCGGTCCCTGGCTATCGCCTCGGGCGCGAGAATCGGGATGTGCGTGCCAGGGAGGTACTTCCCCTGTTTGAACGGATTCCTGTCGACGGTGTAGGGCAGCAGGTCCGCGCGTATCCCGCAGTGGTTGAGCAGCGTGTTGCCCTTGCCCGGGGCTCCGTAGCCGACCACACGCTTGCCGTCGTTGGCTGCTGCGGCGAGAAAGGTGATCAGGTCACGCTTGACCCTCGAGACGGCCTCGGCGAAGCCGCGGTGTCCCGCGAGTGTGTGCAGCCCTCGGCGCGCTTCCTCTGCGAGAAGGTCGTCCACCGCCCTGGTCCGTGTCGTCGCGTGCCGGCCATGACGTGCCCAGATGCGCAGGGACCCGCCGTGCGAGGCCAACTCCTCGACGTCCACCACGTCCAGACCCGCAGTCGCCAGCACTCGCTGCGCGGTCAGCAACGTGTAGTACGAGAAGTGCTCGTGGTAGATCGTGTCGTACTGCGACCTCTCGATCAGGCGCATGAGGTGCGGGACCTCGATGCTCAACCAGCCGTCATCGGCGAGGAGCGCGGCGAGTCCACGGCTGAAGTCCTGGACGTCGGGTACGTGGGCGAAGACGTTGTTGGCGACGACGAGGCGAGCCGGCCCGTACCGTGAACGAAGGCGGCGCCCCTCATCCTCACCGAGGAAGGCGACGTGCGTCGGCACGCCTCTCTCCCGAGCGACGGTGGCGATGTTCGCTGCCGGTTCCACCCCGAGGACGGGGATCCCTCGCGCCACGAGGTGTTGGAGCAGGTAGCCGTCGTTGCTGGCGACCTCCACCACGAGGCTCGAGGCATCCAGGGCCAGCCGCTCGACCGCGTCATCGGTGAACACCCGCGCGTGTTCGACCCAGGACGACGAGTACGAGGAGAAGTAGGCGTAGTCGGAGAAGATGTCCTCGGCGGGGATGTGCGCAGGTAGCTGCACGAGGAGACAGTCGGCGCAGATCCAGACACGCAGGGGGTAGAAGATCTCGGGCGCTTCGAGTCGTTCCTGTGGGACGTAGCTCTCGCAGGGCGGAGACATCCCCAGGTCCACGAAGACATCCCTGAGCGAGCTCCCGCAGAGGCGGCACGGACCACCGCCCTGAGGTGCCAGCGCCAGACCGGCGCCGGATGGGAGCTGTCGCTCGCGGCCCTGTTGATCAGCCGCCCCGGTGCTCACGCGCCACCCCGGCACGACGAGCTCTTGAGTGAGCGCCGCCGCGCACGAGCTGCTCTGAGCCGGTTGATGCCCGAAGCGCGAGCCCGCGGGGGCAGCAGGGAGAGCGCCAGCCCGACGGAGGCGTTCAGGCGGGCGCCGTGCGTCAGCGCCCTCAACAGGTGACGCCGCGCCTCATCGGCACCCCCGTCAGCGAGGAGGCTCAGTCCGAGGCTTGCCCTGAACGGAGCGCTGGAGCGGAGGAGCTCCTCCCTGAGACCGCTCAGCCGGGGATCGGCGAGAATGCGGTCATAGGTGTAGACGTGCGCCCTCTCGAGTCGGCTGGACCGCGTGGCCGTCTCGTCGTGCAGCCGGTAGCGCATGAGGCGCTGTGGCACGTAGTAGGCGGCCCCCCCGTCACGACAGGCCAGATACGCCATCCACACCTCGTATGGTGGCGCCACTTCCGGGGGCACCTCGTCCCAGTCGATGAGCCCGTTGCGGAAGACCGTCGCGGCCACGAAGAACACGGCACGGTGCACCAGAGCGAGGCGGGTGAAGGGCTGGTATCGGCCTTCTGGAAGACCGGCTCTCCCCCGCTCCCGTGTGTTGGACTCGGTCCACTCGGGGAGGACGGCGCCGCCGACGTCCATGACCCAGTGATCGGCGAACGTGAGCACGATGCTCGGGTCAGCCATGAGCGGTTCGACCATCACCTCGAGGAATCGAGGTTCCCACTCGTCGTCGTCGTGCAGGGTCGCCACGAGATCGCCGCGTGCCTGTCGGTACATCGCGAGGGCGTTCTCGAGGCCGCTCGTCTCCCTCTCGTTGCGCCTGTACCGCAGCCGACGGTCGCCGTAGCCCTCCACCAAGGCCGCGACCTCGTCGGATCCCTCACTGTCGGATACGAGGATCTCCACATTCGTGTACGTCTGGGCGAGCGCGCTCTCGATGGCTGAGCGCAACATCTCCGGCCGGCGGTACGTGGGTATGGCGACCGTGACCAGCGGATGAGTCACCTCGTCGGGGAACTCCATTCCTCGACCACTCGTCACGAGAGCGCCGTCATCTCACCGAGGCATCCGGAGTGCGGCCGCCGACTGGGGCGGTCGGCGACCTGCGACTCGGCGGCCGACCACCTAACAGCCATCCCGCCACCTTCCCGCATGGGGTGCCTGGGCTAGGCACGGAGCCCGACGCACTTCTGAACTCCTGTCGGAGCAGACATTCAGCCGTGCTCGTTCCGGAGTAGTCAAGGCCTTCCCCGCGCGTTCGGACGGCTTGAGACTCAACAATGCGGAGTGTCGCCGGAATTGAGCGGACCGTACCCAACCGAAACGCCGAACCCCCGCTGTCCTCAAACACCCGCGGCCATCCGAGTTCCGACCTGGGGTGCCAGGCGTCGTCGAGGCCGCGCGTCAGGAGCTCATCACTCCGGGATTCCTCACTCACCTGCGATCTGTCCTCGTCCCGGTGGAGCGCTACGACAGCCACGACCACCGTGAGGGGGCATGCGCGATGGTGTCGCCGACCTACTGGCGGACCTCGAGGGGGCGCCCGATCGGGTCGGTGACGTCATCGCTCCCGCTCGCACGCCGGCGCCCACGCGACTCGACCAACTGCCTGACGAGTGCGCGGGTCCAGCGGACGAGCGTGTCCTCCGGGACGTCCAGCCCCGCCCCCCACCGTACGGACGACGCCCGCGGCCTTGCGCAGCGTGACAGTGCGCGACGAAGTGCGCGGCGCCGCCTGCAGCACGGCGCGCCGACGGGCACGGGCCATGCCGAACACCAGGTCCCCACGACGGGCCACGGCACGGTGGGCCACGGCCTGGAGAACGGCCCCGCGCGGAAGTCACCGCACGTGGCTTGCCCCGAGTGGAGCTCGAAGGCGAGCAGGTCACTCGGGGGCAGAGCCTGCTCTCACACGGCGCCAGCGATGTCTCGGGGCGCGCGGGGCGGAACTGAGGTCGTAGCGGTAGCCGTAGCCCAGGCTGACCTCGGCTCGGGGCGGCACGACGTTCAGGACCACGCCAAGGGTCCGTGCTCCGACCTGCTCGAGCGCAGCGGCGGTGCGCCGCACCAGGTCCTTCCGCGTGAAGCCGTAGCGCACGGACAGAAGGACCCCGTCGGTGAGCACCGCCAGACTCGTGGCGTCCGCGACGGGCAGGACCGGCGGGGCGTCGACGAGCACGAAGTCGTTCTTGGTGGCCAACTCCTCCATCAACGACTTCATCTGTGCCGACGAGAGCAGCTGGCTGGGGTTGGGCGGCAACGGGCCGGCAGCCAGGACGCTGAGAGACTCGTCGCCGTAACCCTGGAGCACCTCATTGAGCTCGGCCGTCCCGGCCAGGACGTTGGTGAGCCCGACGCCGCCCACCATGCCGAGGTATCGCGTGACTCGGGGACGGCGCAGGTCCGCCTCCACCACTGCCACCTGCCGGCCGGCCTCGGCGAGGGCGATGGCGAGGTTGAGGGTGAGCGTCGTCTTGCCCTCCCCCGGAATCGCACTGGAGATCATGATCGTCCGTGGTGGCTCGTCCACGTCGATGAACTGCAAGTTGGTCGTCAGGCGCCGGTAGCCCTCAGCAGCGGGACTGGTGGAGGTGCGGTCGAACACGTGCTGTTTGTCGAGGACCGGATCCTGCATGATCATGCCGATGACCGGAGCCCGTGCGAGGTCTCCCACGGTTTCCGGGTCTCGAACGGAGCGGTCGAGGCGAGTGCGTGCTACGACGAGGCCGAGCCCCAAGGGCAGACCCAGCGCCAGTCCGAGGGCGGTGTTGCGTCGCGTGTTGGGGAAGCTCGGCGCCGTGTGGAAGCTGGGCCCCTCCACGACCGTCACTCTGACAGGAGCCGACGCCCCCGGTGTGGTCTCGAGGACCCTGACCATCTCGATGAAATCGGAGCCGAGTTGGCCGGCGATGTCCCTGGCTCTGGACCCCGAGGTGTCCCTCACTTCCACGTCGATGAGCACCGTGCTGGGGACCGGGGTAGCCGTTATCTTGCCCGCCAGCACCGCCGGTTCCATGTCGAGGCCCAGGTTCGCACTGACTCGGCTGGCCAGTTCCTCGCCCATGAGGAGCTGGGCATAGGAGGCAACCCGCTCCTGGGAGAACTGCGATCCCTGGACGAAGTCCGTTGCCGTCCTGGCTTCGGTCGTGGAGACGAACAGCTGCATGTTCGACGTGTACAACGGCGTCGATGCGGCACTGAACGCATAGCCCGACAGGCCACCGAGGAAGGTGGTGAGGATGGGGAGCCACCACAGCCTTCTCAGCGCGGCGAGGATGTCCCTGTACGGCACCGACACCATCCATCCGTAGCATCGCACCCAGTCCGGTAGGGCCAGGGGGATGCTAGCCCACGGCACGGCAGTACTGGCCGCAGTGAAGACGGCCCAGGCGCTCCCTTACCGGAGCGACCTCAGCGCCGCCTCGACATCGTCACGACGGGCTGCACGCGCGCAACACCCACCGCCCAGCCAGGCGCTGCGCAGGACCGCGAGGATGACAAGGTCGCCCGAGACCTCTCGCGGTCGACGGGACGCGGCTACGCTCGCGCGCCGACCCTGCACCATTCTGGAGATGTGAGGCCACCCCGAGCATGGCTACTCGGATCACCGCCGTCATCCCGGCCAACACGTTCGGCGGCGCCCACAACCAGATCATGCAATTGCAGGAGCACCTCCATGCACTGGGGTACGAGACCACCGTGGTCCTGCCCCGGGAACCGGGAAACGCAGAGCGTCGGCTCTCGTCGGCCGGCGTGCGGACGGTTCTGCTCCCTCTTCGCCGACCGCGAGCAGGTGCGCCGGCATCGTGGTTCAGGTACCTGTGGGGCTTCCCCCACCAGGTCCGGCGACTGGCCCGTCTCTTCCGCGCCCAGGCGAGCGACTTGGTCCAAGCTCACGGACTACTGCAACTCGATGTCGCTCTGGCCGCGCGCATCACAGGCAAGCCTCTGGTCTGGCAACTGCTCGACACGCGCCCTCCTGTGGCCCTCCGCGCCGCCCTGGTCCCTCTGATGTATCTGCTCTCATCCGTCGTGATGACGACCGGGACAACAACCGCACGGTCCTACGGGCTGTCACAGAAGCCGCGCTCCATGCGGCCGGTGATCCCCTTCTTCCCTCCTGTTCCCACCTCCGCGCTCGACCAGTTGCCACAGCCCCCGGTAGGCCGTGTGACCTTTGGATGCCTGGCGAACATGAACCCACAGAAGGGGCTACCGCTGCTGATCCAGGCGTTCGAGAAGTCCGGCGTGACGCATGACGCGCGCCTTCTGTTGCAGGGACCTGTGCCCCCGGGGCACGAGAGCATCCCCGGACAACTCGAGGAACTGCGCTCCGGCCTCGCCGTAGAGAACGTCGAGATTCGCACGCACCAGGCAGACGTCGTGGAGTTCCTGTCGGAGACGCACGTCCTCGTCATGGGGTCAGAGCCGCGATCCGAAGGAACGCCGACGGTGATCCTCGAGGCGATGTGGGCAGGAAGACCGGTGATCGCGACGCGGGTCGGCGGGATCCCCGAACTGGTGCAGCACGGCACGACGGGCTTCCTGGTCGACCCGGGCGATGCCGCTTCGATGGGCCGTTACATGGCGCAACTGGTTGACCAGCACACGCGCCGCGAGGGCATGGGCGCGGCAGCCCGTCGGGAGGCGCGGCTTCGCTTCTCTACAGAAGCCACCTTGGCGGCCTACGCAGATGCGTACCAGGCGGCCCTCCGGAGAGCGCACACCTGACGTGCGACGCATGAACCTGCCGCAGTCATTGAGGCATCTCGCGGCAGGCGCAGCCGCTAGCGCCGCATATCCGCTCGTGTCCCTTGCCACAGGCCCCATCCTCGCTCGCGGTCTGGGACCGGAAGGCCGCGGTGAGCTCGCGGCGTTGCTCACCCCCCTGACTGTGGCGGATGCGTTCGCGGCAGTCGGCACCCCCCTGGCTGCGGCCTTCTACGTCCGCGCGGGGGCAGACTTGCGTAAGGTTCGGCGAATCGGCCTCTTGATAGTAGGCGTGTCCGGCACGCTCACAGCCGCGACACTCATCATCCTGGCCGACTTCATCCTCAGTTCCTACGCCGACCTCGTCCCACTGTTTCGATGGCTGTGCATCGGCGTCGCCCTGGGTGCGGTCATCGAGTTCTACAGGGGAGTCCGAGCCGGTCAAGAAGCCTACGGACGCTTGAACCTCAATTTGTGGCTCGGAGCACTTGGTCGACTCGTCGGGGTGGTGACACTGGCCTACATGGGTGAGTTGACCCCTGGGCGCGTCGCTTTCCTGTCCATAGCAACTGGCTTGCTTGCTGCACTCGCACTGTTCAAACGCAAGCCGCCGGGGGCCGCCCCGCCCAACCGGTCCGTCAACCTCGGCGAGATGACGAAATTCTCGCTACGGACATGGTTCGGCGTCCTCGCCAGCAGCTTCGCCGCACGATTGGACCAATTCCTACTCATAACCATCGTGACCCGGGACGAGTTGGGGTATTACGCGGTCGCGGTGACTGCGGCCCAGGTCCCCATGGCGGTGTTCCCGGTACTGCAGAGACAACTGCTCAACCGAGCAGTCACGGTGTCAGACCCCCGCGAGTTGGCGTTGAGCAGTCGCCTCGCCGTCGCACTAGCCCTCGGCCTGTGCATCCCGTGTGCCCTGCTCATGCCGATACTCGTCCCCCTTCTGTTCGGTGATGCGTTCACACAGTCAGTCCGCTTGGCACAGATTCTGATCATCGCCGCGGCGCTGTGGGGAGTCGGCCAGTCCTTGACGGGTCTACTGGTCGGCTCGGAGCGGCCTGGTCGCGCGTCATGGGGAGATGGACTGGGTGTCACTGCACTCCTCGTCCTGATCCTCCCCTTGGCACATCGGTTCGGGCCGGTCGGAGCCGCTTGGGCCGTCGTTGCGAGCAATGCTCTCTCCGTGATGTTCAAAGCGTCCCAGTTGCGCCGGGGGATACCGGGAGGGAGGCTCCTCGACATCGTCATCCCCCGGATGAGAGACATGGGAGAAGTCCGGCGGCGCATACGGCCCGGCCGGCCATAACGTGCGTCTACGGCTTCGAGATGCCAGCCGACCCAGAACTCGCCAAGTCATCTCGTAGCCGCGCCCACGCCGACAGCAGCTCAGAGATAGGGACTCAGCCGGCGCAGGAAGACGTCCGGCTGGTGACGTGCTGAAGATGCTGCCACGCAGTCCCGCGGGAGCCGCTCAGCTCGGTCTAAGGACGCGAGCAGGCTACGGGGTTGCAAGTCGTCGAAGTAGACGCCGTTGACGCCTTCCCGGACGGTCTCGAGGAACCCACCGGCTCGGATCGTCACCGCGGGGGTGCCGAATTGGTTCGCCTCTATCGGCGTGAGTCCGAAGTCCTCCTTGGAGGCGCTGACCAGAGCACTGGCGTGGGTGTAGAGCCAACGGAGTTGGGCGTCCGAGACCCGGCCGAGGAACGTGACGTTCGGCGGCGCAGCGGGCTGCCCCGGAGACTCGTCACCGATCACCATCAACCTGCGGGATGGCGCGTGGCGGAAGGCCTCGACGACAGCGCTGACACGCTTGTACCCCCGGTTCCGGGCGATCGTGAGCACGAAGCCCGGCTCGGCCCCCTCGATCGGATGGACGTCGCCGTCGATCGTCAACCCGACCGGAGGAGGGACGACGGGTGCGTCGATGCCGTACACGTCTCGTATCCGATCGCGGACGACCCCTGAGTTGGCGATGTACTGGTCAGCAGTCTGGGCCTGGCGAAGGTCCCAGGACTTGAGGGACCGGGACATGAGCCGCAGTGCGGTTCGACCGGCCCGGCCCAGCCCCCGCTTGTAGTCATCCGGTTGCCACAGCCACCGTGGGGGGTTGTGGCAGTAGACGACCTTTCGGGTCGCTGCGCGACGACTGAGCCCGTGACTCCACCCTGAACTGCTGCAGAGGAGGACATCTGCCGAAGGGGGCTCGAGAGTGGACCAGACCGGCGCAAGGAGGGGGAAGGCGCGGCGGGGGTCGCGCCGGAAGGCTGCGACGCACTGTAGTACTGACGTCTGCACCTCGTGGTGTGCGAAGCCCGGGAATGTCGTATCGGCGTTGTACACGCTGGTGACCAGACGATCGGGTCGCAGGCCATCCAGCATCTGGAGCGCCACCCTCTCCGCTCCACCCCTCTGTGTGACGTAATCGTGCGCCACCACCAGAGACATCTGCCCACCCCTTCCGGGCAACCCCTCGGGTCACTGCACGAGTACTCACCCGCGCGCCGGCCGAAACCCTCACACCACCCTGGGGGCGCCTGCCGATGCCACCGCCCGCGTGGTAGCCAACCGACCGGCCGAGTGAGCAGGAGGTGGACCCCGATCACCTCCGGGGACCGCAGTCTCCACGTCGGCCGCCACGGTCACCGTCGCGTCGCACGCAGCGACGTTCTGGATCGCCCGCCATCCGAGCGAGTGTCCGCGGTCCTCGCAATCGGTGCATGGAGGTCCTTAGGATCTGCTACCAGCCCCGCTCGAGGAGTCACCTTGACGCTCAGCACCGAAGCGCTCCCCGGCGTCCGGCGTCTCCGTGGCCTGGTGGGGGATGCGCCGCTCCTGACGCTGACTGTGGCCTTTCTTCCGTTCGCCTTCATCCCTCACGAGATCATGCCCTCGGGACCACAGACCCCGAAACTCCTGCTGTGCTTGATATTCGCCTGTGGATGGCTGTACAGAGCACGATCGCATCACGCCCGGCTGACATCCGTGGAATGGTGGACATTAGGCCTTGCCGCATGGGTGGCGTGCCGCCTGATATGGGTGGAGTACTTCGAGGCTGGGCTCTCGGTGTCCCTAGCGCAAGCGGAGCTGGCCCCGCTCGTGGGCGGACTGGTGCTCCTCAGGCTCGCAACCCAACACCGCCTCCGGGCCAGTATCCGCCTCGGGTTGACGTACTCACTGATACTCATGTGCACAGTAGAAGCCTGGCAATTGGTTGCAGGATTACCGGAACTGCTCGCGCTGGGTTACACAACTCCGCCGTTCTCTTACAACACTGCAACGGGTGAGTACAGGCCCTTCGGCACTGCGTACAGCCCCGTCACGTTCGGAATCCACCTGTCACTGGTCCTCCTGGCGGTCGTCCTGACGAACAGACGCCGCACGGCTGCGGCAATGGCGTGCCTGGGTGGGACCTTCCTCCTGCTGACCTACACGCGTAGCGCCTGGCTCGGCGTCATCGTGAGCGCCGGCGTGATCCTCCTGAACAGCCCGCTGTGGCGTCGGCGCTTCCTCCACGGGTTGGTGTTCGCGACACTCCTCGCACCGACGCTCGTGCTGATCCTGCCGGGGGGACTCGGCGTCTGGGAACGTCTCACCACGTTGACCGACCGCAATTACTCGAGCAATACGATCCGCATCGACCTCTGGGCGGGGACACTTCGTACCGTCTCTGACAACTGGCTCATCGGATTCGGGGGCGAGCCCTTCAGTCAAGCCACAGCCCGCCACCTCGGCGCTCTGGGCGACTTCGCGCACCCCCACAACAACTACCTCCAGATGCTCTTCCAGTACGGCCTCATCGGACTTTTCTTGTTCGGCGGCCTCCTGTGGGCCGCTGGTGCGGCCATGTGGCGGCGTCGCGCCACTGACGAGGCCTGGCGGCTGGCCGGACTCGCCGGCCTCGTGGCGTTCGCGTGGACTTCGCTCTTCGAGACCACCTGGGGCAGCTTCAACCTGCTGGTGACGTTGTTCCTCATCTTCGGCCTCGGCATGCCGCCTGGACAACAGAGGACGACCGCGGGCCCGGGCGTGCTACGAGCACTCGGCGGCCATCCGCCTTCTGCGGCTCCTACTCGGCACCACGCCCAAGGGGTGATGTCCGGGCGGACACGAACACAACGGTCGGGAACAGACCCCGGTGTCGAGGCGACTCCGAGTGATCACGGCGCCGCCTCGGCCTGAGGTAGGACTACGAGTCGGTCACGACACGCCTGAATTGCTGCAACTGGTGCCGCCAACTCAGTTCTCGGGCCCGCTTGAGGGCCATGCCCGCGTAACGGCGACGCTCTTGGTCATCACTGATCAGGTGTTCGAGGTGATCGGCCAGCTCTCGTTCGTTCCCTGGCTCGTGCAACAGGGCCGACCCCGAGGCCACCTCCGGCAGGCCTCCCGCTCGGGAGGCCAGACATGCGAGACCGCTCGCCGCGCCCTCGGCGAGGGTGAGCGAGCACGGCTCGGGCCAGACGGATGGGACGACGATGACGTGATGACGCCGGAGCATCGCCGGTACGCGTGAACGCTCGACTCTGCCGTGGAAGGAGACTCGGTCCTCCATACCGTTACAGGCCACCAATCGCCTGAGCTGGCGCTCGTATCGCGTGAGTTCTCGACCAGGCTTCGAGCCACCCATGATGACCACCTGGAAATCGAGGTGGCCGAGGAGGGCTGCTGCACGAATCAAGACGTGGACGCCCTTCTCACGTATGACTCGACCGACATACACGATGCTCGGTCGATCGACCTGCCGGCCCGGGGTGAACTCGTCAGTGTCCACGCCATTGAGCAAGGGGAACACCCTCGTCTGCGACTCGGACCGGGGAATCCGGTCCGCCAGGTACTCACTGACTGCGATGACCGCTTCGCAGCGTCTGAGGATGCGTTCCGTTTCCCGCCGTCCATACGTCCCGAATACGTCGTTGTGGCAGTACAGGAACCGACGTTCAGCAGGCAAGGGGGCCAGGAGCGCGCCAGGCCGGTTGTGGACGATCAGTCGGTCGATCGGCGGTACGGGCGCAAGGGACTCATAGACGTGCGCGGTGACCAAGCGCCGACCCAGTACTCGTCCCGTGGCCACATCCGCGCTTCGGGCAGGCAGGCTCACAATTCGACCGCCACGGAGGCAAGGGACCACGGTGAGCGGGAGATCGTGACGCGTGCCCACGCCAGTGAGGATGGCCTGTGAGCCGTCGGCGTCGCCGGCGGCCGTCATGAGACCCCGGATGACGGTCATCACGGCGCTGCCGTTGTCGATGGCCGGCGGGTCTTCGGGATACGGCAGGTGAGCCAACCTGAACATGCGTCCCCTCTGGGCATCCGGCCGACACGACGAACAAGATGATGCTTGCTGGCAAGAGGCCACTGTGCAGGACGGGACGCCTGCTCCTTGACGACGCCGGAGATCGAGGGCGCTCCTGACGCCGACGCAGGACTCCAGCCTGCTCGTTCTCGGGTATCGACTGCCGGACGTCGAACAACCCGGCTTCACCGTCGGCAGGGGCACACTCCGCCGGCGAGGGGTGGCCGGATCAGCGCGCTGCCCCCGACCGGGGCGCTGTGATTCGAACCGCTCAAGACGATCCATGCCTACGTTGTCGCGGTAACAGCGACGTCGAGACTCGCCAACCACCACCCGGCCACCTCGCGGCGCCTCCATAGGAAACGGAGACGTGCCCGTGCCCCTGGCTCACCAGCCGCCGCCATGGGGAACCGCCATGACCTCGGGGCTGTCCGCCGGTCTGGACCTCCGGGATCACCTGGCCGCCGACGTCCTCGGCGACACCACAGAGGCGGTCGGTCCGTGGCCGCCTCTCGACAGGCAGCACCCGTCGGCGCCTGTGACACCTGGGACCGGCCCGGCCACCTCGGCCCGCCGGTCTGCCATGCCGCTCCACGCGACGACCTCCACCCCCGCTCGTCCGATCGCGGGGGGCCTGTCCTCGACCAATGTCGCGCCGAAGGCCCACCGCATGCATGGGACCGGGTCCAGCACCGGTGCCTGGTCGGTGGAGGCGTGACCATCACCCGGCGCCGGTTCCTCACCGCCACCGGGGTGGTACTCGTGGGACTGGTCTGCTGCAGTCCTCCGGTGAGACACACAGCGACACCGCCACGCGAATGGCTGCCTGCCGGCCGCTGGACCCCCACCGACCCGTGGGGACCCCACGACTGAGGAGACCACGACATGGCCTGGCCTCCTGCCACCCATCAAGACGTAGAGGACGCAGTCACCGCACTCCGCGCAGGGTTGACGGTGGCACCAGCGCCGAGCGGCAGCGATGACTACGCCACCATCCGGGCGGCTTACGATGCGGCGCCGAACGGCGGCACCCTCGTGTTGCGGTCGGGGACGTACCAGTTGTCGCGGACCCTTGATCTCGACCGCAACATCCACCTCCAAGGCTCCTGGAGTCGCGACAAGGACGCCAACGCGAAGTACGGGACCGTCATCCGACCAATGACGTCTGCCACCCAGGAGTCGATGACCGCCCTCATCAAGGTGTCCGCGAGTTACGTCGGCGTTCGAGGGCTGGCCCTGTACGGACACAGCACCGCAAGCGGCATCGGCGTGTTGTTCGGAGCCGCCCCCGGTGCTTCAGGCGGTCCGAACACACATCAGTCGTTCGCCGAGGACCTCTACGCGGAGGGGTTCGCCAGCGGGTCCTGCTTCGGTGTCGACGCTGACCACGTCTCGTTCACACGCTGCACCTTCAGCGGGAACTATGACGGATTGGTCATCGCCAGGGGAAACAAGAACGACCTGTCTCTGTTGGACTGCGCGCTGGACGGAAACGCCCGCTCCTCCGTCTTCCTGGAGGCAGATGGGGGAACGACGAACTGCAGCATGATCCGCACGCATCTCGGCTTTTCCCGGTACGGCATCCTCCAGGACCCCGCCACGAGCCTGAACGTCGGGTTCAACCAGTTGACGATGATCGCTTCACCCATCGAGTACGTCACGGAGCAGATGCTCGCGCTGAAGTCCTGCGGCGGCATACGGATCCTCGGCGGGTACTGGGCGTGGGCCACCTGGGCGCAGGGTCCGGACCTGGGACCGGTCGCCGCGTTGCCGGCCGCGACGATCGGCCCTGTGACCCTGGGCCCTGTGGAGATCTCGAGCGAGTTCGTTGCCGTGGCACCGAATCCGAACAGCCCGGCCCTCGTTCAGGTCACCGGCTTCACGAACCACCCCATCAAGGTCACCCAACCCCTGAACGGTTTTTGTCAGACGTGCTTCTCCGGCAACTGGGTCCAAGACATCCCGGCTCCAGCCGTTCCCGCCTCGGCGACCGCCCTGACCAACGCGTTCAGTTCTCCGGTGCAGGTCTTCGTCAATGGCGGCATCGTGAGCGCCATCCACTTGAACGGCATAGCGACAGGGATCACGGGTGGCACCTTTCGTGTCCCACCCGGGGGGACGATCAGCATCACGTACACCGCGGCTCCCTCCTGGGTGTGGGTCGCTGATGTCTCGTAGGTGAGCCACGCCGTGGCGGCCGCTATCCGTCGTCGCGCCTACCCGTGCGACCCCACGGTGTCCAGGTCCGTGGGGTCGAGGGGCGCTCGTCGGCCCGTGGTGGTGCGGACAACCGGTGCGTCCGGGTCGCCCGCGTCACGTGGATCCCACCACTCGACCGCCTTGCCGGGCACCTCGCTCCGCCGCCTGGCTGAACCGCCCGACGCCCCTCTGTGCCGAATGGCGGTCAGTTCCCCGGTCGGGCGTGATGAGACTTCGAGTCGCCGGGGGCGGCCTGTTCCCACAGCGGTAACCAGCAACAACAGCGCCCTGTCGTCATATCCTCCGGAACCGACAAACCCCGCTCGAGTCATCACAGGCCCGCTGACCGGAAGGCTCGTGAGGTGACCGGACGGGTCTCGCCCCGAGCAAGGCAGGTTCCCAGGATGGGCGCGTGCGCGGTAGTGCATCCCAAGTGTCCCCACCCCGCCAGTCATCAACACTTTCTCACCGTGGGACAGCGCCTGTGAGGACGCAGGTGGTGCGCTGGCTGTTGAGAGAACTGCATCGCCTCCTCGGCTCCTGCCTGGCGCCGAGCGAGACTGCTTGTGTCTATGGCTGGCCGGACCACGAGGAGAACAGCCTCTTCGCCGCGGTCGAACTGGCAGACAGGACGCCGCTGCGCGTGACACTTCTGGCCGGGAACCCCCGGGCGGCGGCGAGGTACCTGGCCGTCGCCGACCCCCGCGGAGCCCCGGTTGAGATCGTCGGCAAGAACTCTGCCCGCGGGATCTTGCGAGCCAGCAGAGCGGGCGTGTTGCTGTTCACCCACGGGCTCTACGGTTCGCCGGACTTGACACGGCGCAAGCTCGTCGTCAACCTGTGGCACGGTTTTGGTCCGAAGGCGAACGACAACGTCGCCTTCTCCGCCAGCATCCCCTTCAGCTTGATGACCTGCGATACGCCCCTGTGGGCCCACGCAGCGGCGATCTCCCTCGGCGTCCCCCACGCCCGCCTCGTACAGACCGGCAATCCCCGGCAGGTCGCTCTGCGGACGCCCCCTCCTCCAGCCACCCTGGGGCGCCTTGGGCTGACCTCGCCCTTCGTCCTGTGGATGCCGACGTATCGGTCCTCCAACGGCAGGTCAGGGCCGGTCTGGCAGGACGCTCCGGCACTGTCCGACCAGGCTCAGAACGGCCGTGACGCCGTGTCCACCCTCGCAGAACTCGCCGCGGCCGCCGGGGTACATCTGGTGGTGAAGCCACACCCGCTGGATGCGGACCGATACGAGGCCCGTGGCCTCCGAGTCATCACCACCGACGACGTCTTCGCCGCCGGAATGACGCTCTACCAGTTCATCGGCGCGAGCAGTGCCATGATCAGCGACTACTCCAGCGTCTGGGTGGAGTACCTCGAGCTCGATCGACCTCTGCTGTTGTTCTGCCCCGACATCGCCGACTACGTCGACGGGCGGGGGCTGAGCGAGCCGTACATGACGGACATCGCCGCCGATCTGATCGTGGAGCAGCCAGACGACATCCTGCCCTTCCTGGAGGCCGTCCGACGAGGCTCCGACTGGCGCCCGGAGAGTCGAGCCGGCGTCCGCAAAGCCCTGCAACTGGAGTCGGGGGGCGAGCACCATCGCGCGCTCGCTGAAGTTGTCATGGACGAGCTTCGGGAGGTTCGCGCGAGCAGGGGAGGGTGGACCCGTTAGGACGGCGGTAGCACTCCCTGTCGAATCAGGGTGGTAGATCACTTCCTCGGATACCCTGCGCGGACCACTGCAGCGGACCGCCGGCTGTGACGAGGAGGTACCTCACGTGGGAGCCAAGGACGCCGTTGCCGTCATCTTCGCGGGCGGACTGGGGTCGAGGATGGTCAAGGCGGAGTTGCCCAAACAGTTCATCCCCATTCGGGACAAGCCTGTTCTGGTGCACACGCTGGAGCACTTCCAGTCCCATCCCGAGGTCGGCGCGATCTACCTGTCCTGCCTCACCGGCTACATCGAGCACGCGTGGGACCTGGTGAGGGATTTCGGTGTCACGAAGGTGCGTGCGATCGTTGCTGGCGGCGTCACCGCACAGAACTCGATCCTCAACGCCCTGCAAGCCGCCCTGGCCGACAACGTGCCCGAGGACGCCGTAGCCCTCGTGCACGACGGCGTGCGCCCGGTGATCAACGCCGATCTCATCTCTCGCAACATCGCCACCGCACGGGAGCACGGCAGCGCGATCACGGCGATCCCCTGCTTCGAGACCATCGCCATGTCTCTCGACGAGGCGCAGACGGTGGAGTCAGTCACCCAGCGCGACCTCATGTACGTCCTCCAAGCACCGCAGACGTTCCCGCTCGGCGAGGCGTTCCAGGTCAACACCCGCTCGCTTGATGATGGGCTGCTGGGCAAGTTCGTCGACCAGGCACACCTCATGCGGCATTACGGTGCCGAGCTGCACCTCGTCCCGGGTCTGCGGGGCAACGTGAAGCTGACGACCGACTTCGACCTGCTCCAATTCCGGCTGCTCGTCGAGGCGGGAGCGCTCTCGAGCGTCGTGGGAACAGAGCTGTCGTGACCACGGGGGTGATGCGGGAGGACATCGCGGCCGTCCTGTCCTCGCCCGTGGACTGGTCCCGGCTTGCGGGTGCAACGGTCCTCGTGACCGGGGCGACCGGGATGATCGGGCAGTACGTCGTGCACACGCTCGCCGAGCTGGGGAGAAGGGACGGGTCTACTCGAGTCCTGGCGCTCAGCCGACGGGCAGAACGTGGTCGAACACTGTTCGGCAGGTCGATCGACGCCGGTGTCGTCGACCTCCTCGTCGAAGACGTGACAACACCGATCGAGGTCTCCGTCCCCGTCGACATCGTCGTCCACGCGGCGAGCCCGGCTGACCCGGTGGCCTACCGGACCGATCCTGTGGGCGTCATCCGGGCGAACGTGACCGGCAGCGACAACGTCCTCTCCCTCGCGGCCGAGCACGGCGCCACGGTCTGCCTCCTGTCGACCATGGAGGTGTACGGCCAGCTGCCGCAGACAGGGATCGGCTCCCCCATCCGGCTCACCGAGGACGCACTCGGCGCCATGGACAGCCTCGATCTGCGGAGCGCCTACCCGCTGAGCAAGCGCATGGCCGAGAACCTGTGCGTCGCGTACCGAGCGCAGCACGGCGTGCCCTATCGCGTCGCCCGCCTGTCGCACACGTACGGCCCCGGCATGGAACTCGATGACCCGCGGGTGCAGGCCTACTTCCTGCGGCAGGCGCTGGACGGGGCCGACATCGTCCTCAACTCTGACGGCACCCTCCGACGTACGTACACCTACGTCAGTGACGCGGTGAGTGCGCTGTTCCACCTGCTGTGTGCGGATGACGACCTCACCTGCAACGTCGCCGACGAGTCGGCGCAGGTGTCGATCCGGGAGCTGGCCGAGCTCGTGCTGCGGCACGGTGACTCCTCCGGGCGTGCCACGGTCCGGGTTGCTCGGGGTGACGCAGCACCGCCGTCCCCAGCCAGCGGTGTCGTCCTCGACTGTGCTCGTCTGCGAGCCCTGGGCTGGACGGCCTGCGTGGATCTGTCAACCGGCATCGCCCGCACGGTGGCTCATCATCGATCGGCGAGGAAAGCGCCGACGGCGGGAGCGTGACGTGCGCGAGCTGAGCTCTGTGTCGCAGGTGGCGCACGCGATCGACGACGTGTTGGACGCCCCTGTCCTCGTCACCGGGTCGCCGCCGCCACACGGCCGTGACCTCGACCTCCTGGCCCGGCGCGCGCAGTCGGAGCTCGTGCGCTCGTTCCTGGAGCAGCATGCGTTCCTCGCATGGCACACGACCTGGGCGAGGTTCGACGGGCACGGCGCCCTCACGGTGGAACTCGTGCTGGGCGACGACTGGGCGTCGGCCCGGGGCCACGACGGCGCGGAGTTGATGGTTGGAGCCGTTCCACTGCCCGGCTTCCGCCACCTGTCCCGACCGGCTCCGCATGTACAGCTGGTGCTGGCGGCGCAGAGTCTGCTGCTCCGCCGAGGCAGGCTCACGCCGGGTGGGCGGCGCCGGGCAACCGACGCCGCCGCGTCCGGTTCCCGCGTGTGGGACGACGCTGCCGACCTGGCGCGGCGGCTGGGCCTCACGGCTCCCGTGGAGATGCTCAGGCGGAGTCTGGCGACACCTGAGGCCTGGGGGCCCCCGCGGCGGATGGCCGAACTACTGCTCGCGGTGGGCTCCGGTCCGCGCGGGGTGCGAAGCGCCAGGGCCCGCAACCTGGTCCCGCGTCGATGGCTCCCGACGCTCGTGTCCCTGTCCGGTCCTGACGGTAGTGGGAAGTCGACGCAGCATGCCCGGCTGCGGAAGTCGCTCGAGGAGGCCGGCGTCCCCACGGCAGGAGCCTGGGTGCGGACCACGGAGCGCCCTCCTCTGCCGGGGCCTCTCCGGGCGTTCGCCGACCGGTGGCGACGTCCGGTCATGACGGATGGAGCCACGCCGGAGCCGGCCTCGGCTCTTCCCAGTGGCTCGCGTCGTCCAGTTCCCGTCCACGTCCGGCTGGCCGAGCGCGTGTGGATCACGTCTGTGGTCTTGAGCAACGCGACGCTCGTCTGGCGCGGGGTCTGGCAGGGACGGACGGCGCGCGTACTCGTGCTGGATCGTTTCGTCCTCGACGCCGAGGTGAAGCTCGTCTACTGGTACGCACTCCGCCGGGGTGCGGACATCACGCTCGAGCGACGCCTGTTCCGGGCCATCTGCCCCGAGCCCGACGTCGCCGTCCTGCTCGCGGTCGCCCCGGAGACCAACAGCGCCCGTCGTGCCGACGAATGGCAGCTGCACGATTTCCGCCACTTCCGCCGGCTGTACACCGCTGCCGCGGACGAACTCGGTGCCGTGGTCGTCGACGGTGAGCGGCCGCCGGAGGTCGTGGCGCGCGAGGTCGCCGAGGTCGTGTGGAGCCGGCTGCCGTGACCGCTGCACACCCCGACCCGTTGCTGGAGAAGGTCCTCGAGTCCTTGACCCGGGAGCTGCACGGGACAGAACGCACAGGCCCACGGTTGACCCTCCTGTCGGAGCCGATGCGCACTGCTCGGTCCACGCTCTACACCGTGCAGGCGTCCCCTTCGGGGACGACCTATGTCATCAAGGTGCCCGCTCCCGGCGACGACGCCGTCGACACCGAGCCCCCGCTGGACGCGGAGACCCAGTTCGCGGCGCTCCGACGAGCGCACGCCTGGTACCGCGACGATGGCGCCGCACCCGTCTCGCGTCCGGTGGCACTGCTCGAGGACGTCGGTGCCGTTGTGATGGAGCACGTGCCCGGCCCCACCGTGGGACAGGCCGTCCACCGGGCCCCGCTGCACCCGTGGGCTGCGGCCCGGGCGGTCGCAGCCGCCGGCCGGTTCTTACGGGAGTTCCACCGGCACGCTCAGCCCGGGGCGACGGTGTCCTTGAGCAGCCTCGCGCAGGACGTGGTGACAGCGGACCGCGCGCTCCTGAGTCCGGTAGGCGTACGGCTACCGGCGGCGGTCCGCAGAACACTGCTGGAGATGCCGGACGTCGCCGTACCAGCGGGGCGGGTGCTCCTGCACGGCGACTACGTACCGAACAACCTCATCATCACAGGTCGGGACAGTGTCACCATGCTGGATCCCCTCCTGGTGCGCCTGGGACTGCCGGAGGACGACGCCGCGCGCTTCCTCGCAATCGTCTCCTCGGACACGGCTCTCGTCCCCGGAGTGGCGTGGCCCCCGATCAGGTCGCTGCGGCGGCACCTGGAGTCGGAGTTCCGACTCGCCTACGGGAACACTGTGGCGCACCCAGCAATCCTGGAACTGCGTCTGCTGCAACAGCACGTCCTGCGCTGGAGACGCCGTCGCGAGTTCTCCACGCTGACGCAGTACCCCAGCCTGATGAAGGCCCGCGCACGCGTCATCGACAGCCACATGCGGGCCCTCCTCCGGGAGAGCGGGCATCGATTGGCGCGGTCGCTCCAGACTTCCCGACCCCGTCGGCGGGTGGCAGCCGGATGACCAGATGGGACGAAGGACGACGGTGAAGATCTTGCTCACGGCTACCGTGACGCCACAGGCGATGCGTGTCCTGCACCTCCGGGACCCGGCGGAGCGACGCGAGCAGTACGTGGAGAGTCTGCGCCACTGGATGCCCATCGCTCGTGCGCACGGGGCGACCGTGGTGCTCTACGAGAACAGCGGCGAGGACCTCGAACAGCTGGCGCGCGACGCATTCGGCTCCCTGCCGGAGGACCTCCACCTGCGGCCCGTCCCCGTGCCCGATCCCTCACTGGTCGCGCTGGGCAAGGGTGCCACCGAGGCAGCCATGATGGACCAGTTCGCCGCGACCTACAGGGGCGACGCCGGGGAAGAGGTCTGGGTCAAGTGCACCGGCCGGCTCGTCGTCCGCAACTTCGGCCGCTGCCTTCCCCTGACGCTGCCGCCCTGCTCGTTCGCGGCACGCCTCGCCATGAGTCTCGACCACATGGACACCCGCTTCTTCGCGGCCACGGCAGCAGCCTGGCGGGATTACCTGACCGGCGCGGGGTCGGAGGTGGACGGGCCCGGCGGAGTCCTCCTAGAACACGTCCTGGCGCGTCGCGTCCTGACCGGGCTCGGGGACGGCGCCACCCTGGTGCGCCTCCGCGCCCAGCCGGACGTCCTGGGGCGCTCCGGCAGCCACGCCGAGCGCCGGTACGACAGCGCCCGCAGCCGGCTGCAGCGCCTCGTCGCGGAGGGGATCGAGTGGACGCTGCGAGGCCCTTTGAAGGACAAGCACTTCTGACCGCTCCGGGGGTCGATCAGTCGTACAAGCGCTTGAGCGTGCACCGGTACGCCTGCGACGAGTAGGTGCGGTGCGCCCAATCGAGGGCGCGCGCCCGTACCTCGACCGCAGAGGCCGGATCCCGCAAGACCGCGACAACGGCGTCAGCGAGGCAGCGCGCGTCGTCCTCGACGGCCACGAACACCCCAGGACCGTCGACTCCCTCGGCCCCCACCCGCGTGGCCACGACCGGAACGCCCCACAACATGGCAGTGACGCACTTGAGCTTGACGCCCGCTCCCATGCGCAACGGCGCCACCACCACGGAGGCCTGGCGGTAGTAGGGACCGAGGGTGTCAACGTATCCGGTGACCTCGACGCCGTCGTGCCGGGCGGCCTCCTCGACGAGGGAGGGACGCACACCTGCACCGGCCAGAGTGAACCGGGCCTCAGGGACGGATGACCGGATGCGCGGCCAGATGTCGCTGAGGAACCACGTCGCGGCGTCGTGGTTCTCCGGCCGGCCCAGCGCACCGACGAACAGCACCCGCGGTTCGATCGATCGGTGCTGCTCCAGCCGATCCGGCATGTCCTCCGAGTCCAGGGGCGGTGACACGACCAGTACACGGGCGGAGCCCCCGCGCCGCCTCAACAACATCTCGTCCTTGTCACTGAGGACGACTGCGGTCTGCAGTGCCCGCATGGCACGCCATTCCAAGGGGATCGCAATCAGCCACCGGAGCAGCGCCACCGTTCGCGACCGCCACGGGAGGTGTCCGCTGATCGCTCTCCGCTGGTGACCCTGGGAGACCACGTCGTGGAACACTCCGACCAGCGGTGTGTCCGGGACGGCACGTCTGATCCGTGAGGCGAGGAGCACGGAGCTGAACCACTGGAGCTCCACCCGATCGGCGGCCCGCAACGCGGCGATGACCCGTTCATCACGCAGGCAGGCGTGTGCGAAGGCACGGGCGGCCAGGAACGGGACTGCTCTGACGGCCAGCGCTGCCAGCGGACGACGACGTGCCGACGGCTCGACGAGGAGTCGCCGGTAGGGCACCACCGGTGCACGCTCGAAGGCGAGTTCGTTGTCCGGGACCCGAGGCGAGACCACGACCACGTCGTGGTCCTCGGACAGCAGCACGGCATGCCTGCGGAAGAACTCGCCGCCGGCGTGCGGAATGCCGGGGAAGGGTAGGAACGGCGAGATGCTCACGATCCGCACGTCCTCGTGCCTTCCGTCTCGTGCTCGATCCCATCCACCCGGCGCTCCCTGCGAGCGCTCGGGGCCAGCTGGAGTCGTTGCCCCTCAACAGGGGGATGAGGCTACGCGCTGAGACCAGCTCCACCTCACGTGGACCGCGGCGCGTTCCGACCTGTTCGGGCTCGCGTCGCCGAGGGCGAGCAGGCGCCGCCGAGGGACGGGACCTGAAACAGTGGCCGCCATGAGGGTCACCTACGTGTTGCACACGGCTGTCTGGGGTGGAGCGGAGACCTACGTGGCCCGGTTGATCCAGGAGCTGTCGGGCCGGATGACCCCCATCGTGGTGACCCCTCGCCCGGTGCCCGAGCGACTCCTGGGAGCGCTACCGAGCGAAGTCGAGCTCCGCGCCGTCGACGGCGTCGGTCGCAAGGGTGACCTGGGGGCTCTTGCACGGCTGGTCAGGACGGTCCGGTCCACCCGGCCAGACCTCGTCCACGTCAACCAGTCGACGCCGGCGAACAACCGCTACGGCCTGCTGGCGGCGCGGCTGAGTGGAGCTCCCTTCCTGAGTACCGTCCACTCCCCCGAGCCGGCGCGGAGCCGACTGCAGAGGCTGCTCCTGCCCGTCCTCTTCCGCGGTGTGCGCACGGTGATCACCGTCTCGGACGAAACGCAGGACCTTCTGGTGCGGACGCTGAGGGTGCCCGCCGCGCGAATACGCGTGATACCGAACGGGGTACCGCTGTTGGATCGACCACCAGCGCGGAGAACCGACGGAGGGGGACGACTCGTCGCCGGGAGCCTCGGCCGCCTCGTCCGGGAGAAGGGGTTCGACGTCCTCCTGGAGGCACTGGACCTCGTCGTCCGCGACAGACCCGGGGTGCGGCTCCGAGTCGCAGGTGAGGGCCCACAGCGAGCTGCGCTGGAGGCGCGCGCTCACGACCTCCCCGTCTCCTTCATCGGCGAGGTCACGGACCCCGCATCCTTCCTCGTCGAGCTGGACGTCTTCTGCCTCTCCTCCCGTCGCGAGGGGCTCCCCTTCGCTCTGCTGGAAGCAATGGCGTTGGGTGTCCCGTGCATCGCGACCGACGTGGGCCAGGTCCGGGCTGCACTGGATGACGCGGTCCTCGTGGTGCCGCCCGAGCAGCCGTCCGCTCTGGCTCATGCTCTCCGGCAGCTCGCCGATGCACCTGTCGATCGGGCTGCCCTCGGGGTGCGGGGGCGCGCGCTCATCGCGGAGCGGTACGACGTCCGGTTGATGGCAGCAGCGACGATGGCGCTGTACGAGCACACCGTCGCCGTGGCCGGCGATGGTCGTCGGGAACCGGAGCGGACATGACGTCGCGCCAGCCCGAGGCCGTCGGCCTCGGACGCGAGATGCCAGCCTCCCCCGCGTCGGGCCGTGAGCGCGGCGCACCCACCGCCTGGCCCACTCTCGCCTCCATCCACGGGGATGCAGGACAGCAACGAGAGCACGGCCCGGCGGACAGCGGCGGAGCCGCTGGATTGGCCGGATCGTGACCCTCCGCAGTGCGGACCTCAGGTTCGTCCTACCGCACATGGTCCGGCGTGCGGTGGTCGTCGGAACCGGCGAGCGGCCGCAGCTGGCGGCGATGGCGGTCGGCCTCGAGGAGGCGGGCATCGAGGTCGACCAGCGGCCGGCAGGTCACACTGGAGCCCCCGGGGATCTCGTCGTCGCTGGAGCGGGCGACGCCGAGGAGGCGCTGCGGCTCCCGGGACGGGCCCACCTCCTCGTGGGACGGCCTCCCCGGATGCGTGGGTTGGCACGGACGTCGCTGCCGCTGCTCCTCCGCGGCGATCCCACGGCTCCTCGACTGGTCCTGCCACTCTCCCCCACCACAGCGCTCCGGCACTATCTCCGCCAGGCGGCGCCTCGTGATGCCCTGGCCCGTGGCTTCAGTCGGAGCATCGCCCATCTCACCCGGCTCCCCGTGCCCACCCAGGCTCTCGTCCCCTCCAGCGCGCTGGTGACCCTGGTCCTCCCCCGCGGTGACAGGTCGCGGCCGCCGGCCATCCTCCAGGCTGCCGAGCGCGTCGGGGTTCGCCCCGGGAGGAACTGGATCCTTCGACTCGGCACGGGGGACGTACTGCAGCGAGCCGTGTTCTACGTCCTGGACGGGCAGCAACCGACCTGGGTGGTCAAGTTCAGCCGTGTCCAGGGGTACGACCGGTCCTTCGTCGACGACGAGGCGGGGCTGGCGCTGGCACACAGGTCCGGTGGACCAGTGGCTGCCCACGCTCCCCGCCACCTGGGCCAGTTCGACGTGGACGGACTGACCGCGTCCGTCGAGACCGCAGCGGTCGGCACTCAACTCGTCCATCTGCTCCGTCGGCGTCCGTGGCACCTGCTCGACGAGATCGCCGACTGGATCGTGCAGGTGGGTCGGCACACGGCTCGGGCACCTCAGTTGCTGGAGCCCGAACGGGCACGACTGCGGGCTCTCGCGGTGGAGGCGGGTGGCCGCTTGGGTGTGCCCGAGGACGTGGTCGACCGAGTGCCCGAGACTCCCGCGGTGCTCCAGCACAACGACCTCGGCACCTGGAACATCATCTCCGACGGTCACTCCTTCACCGCCGTGGACTGGGAGGCGGCTCGGCATTCGGGCCTTCCGCTGTGGGATCTGTTCTACTTCGCGGCCGACGTCTTCGCCCACATCGACGGACCAGCTGACGTCTCCACCCGGATCGAGCGCACGTTGCGCGTCTTCGCCGGTGAATCAGCGCACTCACCGCGACTCTTTCGTTGGATCCGCGCGGCCGCGACCGCTCTCGACGTGCCGAACTCGGCCTTGGGTGCACTCGCCACCCTCTGCTGGCTGCACCACGGACAGTCCCCCGCACGACGTGAGATGGACCTCCGCGGGGCGGCTCATGCGCCCCTCGGCCACCATCCACTTCTCGCACCGGCCTGGCTCGGACACCCGCGGCTGGGCGTTTCGTGGGCGGCACTGAACGGGTGATCGGCATGCGAGTCGAAGAAGTGCCATCCGGACGGCGAGTTCGCGCGGAGGGTCGTTGACCGTATCGGCGCCAGCGTCGCATCGGAGTGGCGAGCGAGCGACAGTGCCCGATGACGTCCTCATACACGGCCGCAGGAGCGGACCGCTAGGTCAGACCGCCCCGCCCCTTCGAGGTGCCAATGAGGGCGACAACCGCGCACGGCCGCCCGCGCAGCCCGCGTTCTCGCCGGTGCTGAACGCAGGTCAGACCAGCGCCAAGGTCTCCTTGCACCAACGACTGTGGCTACGAGCACGAGCGTCAGCAGATTTACGACACGCAGAGGCCCATGCGCCGTTCCCGTCGGACAACCCGGAAGGAGCCTTCGAGATCGATGTGCTTGTGGATCGATGCGCGGGTCTGAACGTGCACGGGGACCCCGTGCTGGCGGCCGTCCGCCGACCCGCCGCGGACGAAGCGAGCAAGCGCAGGAGTCGCGCCTATTACGACACCCTCACCGCGGCGCACCGTGATCGGGGTGCCTGCCAGCCGTCGAGGGTGTGGGCGCAGCGGCGATGGGCGACCATGGGCGTACCGGAGGCCCCTCTGGCACGTGCTGACGGCCGAGCCGGGATCACTTGCTGCTCTGCAACGCCGAGCACGTGAACAACCTGCCTGGGCGCCAGACCGACGTCTCCGACGCGGCCTGGCTGGCTCCCTCCGCCGCGGAGGTTGACCTGCTGGGCACGATCCCCGGGATCAGGCCGCGCACCGCTCGGGTGGTCCTTGTCGAGATCGGCGCGGGTATGAGCCTGACCCACCACCGCGCATCTGGCCAGGTGGGCCGGGCTGTGCCCGCGCAACCCACGAGTCCACCGGTAAACGCCGCTCCTGCAAGGCCCGCAGGGGCGATGCCGCGCTGCGCACTGCCCTGGTCGAGGCGGCCTCGGCGGCAACTCGCACCCGCGGCACCTACGCCGGCGCCCAGTACAGCAATCTCGCCGTCGCTGAGGCAGCAACCGCGAAGGTCAGGGGGTCTTCGCCGTCGCCGTGCCGACACCCTGATGGTGATCACCTGGCACGTGCCACCCAGCGCGCACCCTACGTCGACCTGTGTGCCAACTACTTCACCCGACGCACCGACGCCCAGGCTGGTTTCAGCTGGACGATCATTACATCGACAGCTCGTTCTTTCAGCTGGATGTCAAGATCCTCACCCTGACTATCACCGCGCCTTGCGGGCGTTCGGGCGACGAGTGTCGAGGAGGTCGTGGACCTCCCCCTGGAGCCGTAGGGTCCGGGCATGTATTCGCGATCGGCCCGGCTCTACGACGTCATGTACGCCGGCAAGGACTACGCAGCGGCAGCCCAGTACGTGCGTGGCGCGATCGAGTCGGTCAACCCCAAGGCCGCGACGCTGCTGGATGTCGCCTGCGGAACGGGCCAGCACCTCGAGCACCTTCGTGCGTCCTACGACGTGGAGGGACTCGACCTCAACCCGGATCTCCTCGCTGCGGCGCACACCCGCTGTCCAGGCGTGCCCCTCCACCACGCGGACATGTCCTCGTTCAGCTTGCCGAGGCGCTTCGATGTGATCACGTGCCTTTTCGGTTCGGTCGCCTACCTCAAGACGGCTGACCGGCTCACTGCAACGGTCAAGCGCATGACCTCGCACCTCACAGATGACGGCGTACTGCTCATCGAGCCATGGTTTACACCGGCGGCATTCTGGTCCGATCACCTCGTAGCGAATTTCTATGACAGTCCAGATTTGAAGATTGCGTGGATGTACCGACACGAACGCGATGGCGACTTGGCCATCCTCGATCAGCATTTTCTCGTAGGAGAACCGCACGGCATGGAGTCCTTCACCGAGCGTCACGAGCTCGGGCTGTTCTCCGAGGAGGACTGGGACGCTGCATTCGCTGCAGGAGGCCTCCGCGCAACTTTCGACGCCGACGGGCCGTTCGGGCGCGGGCTGTACACGGCGCGGCGACTGCCCGGCACATAGAGATGACGCACGAAGAGGTGATCGACCTCGGTGATGTAGGCCGATGGAAGGAGACCTTGGAGACACTCCCCCACAGCTGGGCTCACACCTGGGAGAGTTGCCATGCAAACTACCTCAGCACGAACCAGCGGACGTTTCTATACCGGGCCGAGACGCAAGGAGCGCGCGTGGCGTGCCCGATCGCCGAACGTCTCATCGACGAGCACGTCGACATCGCCACGCCTTCCGGGTTCTCCGGCTTCGTCGGCACGGGAGAATGGAACGACTTCCCGGAGCGCTTCCGCGGTTTCGCCCGGAGTCAGGGCTACGTCTGCGGCTACATCGCACTCAACCCATTGTACGGTGACGCATCGTACATCGATCCTGACGAGGTCTATCCTAACACCTACATCTACGTCCTCGATATGACGTTGGGATTGGACGCCCTACATGATCGCCTGTCTCGGAATCGGCGACGCGAACTCCGGGCGTGGTCGCCGGGGATGCATGACCTCGATCGGGCTCGGCTGCGCGATTTCTTGCTCACCCACTATGGGGCGTTCATGGAACGTCGCGGCGCGGCGCCTCAGTACCGGTACGATGCGCGGACACTGGAGGCGATCTGCGATTCAGGTAACGTGCTGATGTTCGGCGCCGAATCGAACGGATGCGTTGAGGCGGTGCGGGTGGTGGGCTATACCCCGTATGGCGCAGACGACCTGTTTCTCGTCTCGACGGACGAAGGATCGCGGCACGCAGCCGGGTTGGCATGGTCCGCGATGCACCGGCTCACCGAGCTGGGTGTGCCGACGTACAACCTCGGTGGAGGCGTCAGTCCGGGCGACGCGGTCGCGCAGGCCAAGGAGCGGTTCCGCCCCGCGCGCCTCCCCCTGAACGGGCTCAAGCAGGTGTACGTCCGACAGGCGTATGACGAGCTCTGTCGCCGTTACGGCCAGCGTCGAGACATTCACCCCGGATACTTCCCGCCCTACCGGGCGACTCACGGCGCGCCCGTCAGAAAAGTTCCGTGACGCTCCTCGAGTGCAAGGGCAACGGCCCCTTCGAGGAAGCGGGCTACATCAAGGCGAGCGCGGCCCATGAGGGCTCGGTTCCGGTCGTCGTCGACGCCGGACGCGCACGCCTCACACTCTTGAGGACCAATGACGGCAGCATGCACACCGTCTACGGCTACCCTCACCCGGTCGGCCAGGTTTCAGAGTGCGATCTCATGGAACTCGCGGAGGTGCTGGCCCTCAGCCCGGGACCGCTCCGGGTTGCACTCTCACCGGTAGGATGCGGCGCGCTGCTGGCGCAATGCCTCAGACATCGAGTCCCGGTGGTCGATGAGCGGATTGTTGGCATTGCGGACCTAGACGGCGACCCGCTCGACGCCTTCAAGCCAAAGGCACGGGCGATGGTGCGGCGTGCACTGCGCTACGGCGCCAGCGCCCGAGTAGGCCCGGTGGAGCCGGACTTCGGTGTCTTCTACCGTCGGGCGATGCGGGCGGTGCGAGCCGGACCGCTGTACCACTTCGGCAACCCATACTTCGACGCGCTCGCCCGATCCGGCGCCTTCCAAGTCACCGCTCGAGACGCGCATGGAGTGAGTGCGGCAGCGATCTTCCTCGCCCGCGGCGCCGATGCCAGCTACCACCTCAGTGCAAGCCGAGCTGAACCCAGGCCCGAGGCCGGATCAGTCAACCTCGTTGTACTCGAGGGCCTCCGTGAGTGCGCGAGACGCGGAGCGGTCATCTGCGTGCTAGGCGGTGGCACGACAGCGGCACCCGATGACACGCTCCTGCACTTCAAAGCCAGCATGGCGACTCGCATGTTGCGACGGCCCACGTTCCAGCGCGGCACGGTTTAGCGAGAGCGCGCGATCGCTGAGCCAATCGTGGCCGACGAACGGCCAACTGCCGGTCAGGGGCACCTCGGTGAGCATCCGCCGCCCCAACGGCCGCGAGCCGGAATCATCGACAGGGGCAGGCAGCGCGTCGTGACATGCGACCTGCGCGGTCCCGCGGGAACGTCGTCGCAGTGCTTGGGGGCGCTTCCGGCTTGAGTTCACCGACCGGCAGCCGCCTGCCGTCAGATCGGCCATTCAGTCACCGTCTCCGCGTCGCGCACCGGCACCCAGGTCATGGTTCCGGTACGCCTGTGGCGGAATCGCTTGGACCTCACTCACTCGAAGGCCGTGAATACTCGGATGAGGAGTGCGTGTACCGCCCCAGCCGAGCGGGTCAACGGACGTCCTCCACAGGCCGAATCGGAGGTCGTGAGGGAAGTCTGGTCAGTGCCCACAGCGCGAGACGTGCACGCTCCCCCCTGCCACCGTGTAGGTACCGCGGATCGAACGGCCAGGTGCGGAAGCTTTCGGCGAGACAGGCTCGTGCGGTGTCGCGTTCCCCCACCCGCAGTTGTGCACGAGCAAGCCGGCTCAGGGCGAGAGCCAGTCGTCGTCGGAGGTGTTCCTCCTGCGAAGGAGGCAACACGCCGACCAGACGACTGAAGAACTCAACCTCGTTCTCTCGTCGCGTGACATCGGACAGTCCCGAGTGCATTCCTCTGTCGTGGAGGCGGAAGACCCCCATCACATCGGGCAGGTAGTGTACTTCCCCCTTCTCCATCGCGATGAAGTAGAGGGGCCAGTCTCCCCATGGCAGGTGGAAGTACCAGGCGGGCAGTGGATTCAGAACCGCCCGTCTGAACAGGGGGCTACAGGCGGGTACCGGATTGGATCCGAACAGGTCTCGCCATTCGAGCCGACGCTGATCCCCCGGTGATAGATACAGCTCATCCGGCCGCTCTTCGTCCTCAAAGTGGCGGACGACGTTGTGGAACACCATCGAGCACGCGGGATACTCGTCGAGATGGGCGGTCTGGACGCGGAGCTTGGCGGGCGAGGTCCAGTAGTCGTCGCCGTCCAACCCCGCGATGTACTCGCCCTGGGCGCGTCGGATGAGCTCGTCGAACATGACCTTCCCGCCGCCGCCCAGGTTCGCTTCCGGGTAGTGAACGCGGATGAGGTCTGGATGCCGACGGACATAGCTGTCGATCACTGATCTCGTTCCGTCGGTCGAGCAGTCATCGCCGACGAGCAACTCGAACGACACGCCGGCCTGTTCGAGGACGCCTTCCAGAGCACGTCCGATGTAGGCCTCGTGGTTGTAGGCGGTGACTATGACGCTGACCCGAACGGGGGCCACTGGACGTGGAACGCCGTTCATCCGGCCTGCGGCCGCTCGTCCGGGAGGACGGGAACGGCGCCTGGAGGGGATCCGGGCCGGCGCGGCAGAGCGGCGGCGAGCGCGGGGCCCGCCGACATGGCGCGCCGCATGAGCCCAGTGATGACCTCGATGTCCGCAGTCGAGACCCCGGTGCCGGTCGGCAAGGTCAGGACCCGCGCCGCCAGGCGATCGGTCGCCGGCATTCGAAGCCGGTCGGGCCCCTGTTCAGAGACGTAGGGCTCGGCCCGGTGGCAGCCGGGGTAGAAGTACCGTCGGGCGAGGACGTTCTCGGCCCACAGCACCTGGCAGAGGTCGTCCCGAGACAGGCCCGCGGACTCGTCGATCTCGACCACGACGTACTGACGGGTCGTGACATCATCGTCGTCGTAGACCATGAGATCCACTCCCGGGATGCCGTCGAGGCCGCGGCGGTAGGCGTCGTAGTTCTCGTGGTTCACGGCGATGAACCGGTCGCGCGCCTCCAGCGACGTGAGTCCCATGGCCGCGGCCACTTCTGACATCTTGCCGTTCGTCCCCAAGCTACGGACCTGGTCGTAGTCCGCGAATCCGAAGTTCCGGATCAGCCGGGCCCGATCCGCGAGGTCATCGTCGTCGGTCACGATCGCCCCGCCCTCGAACGAGTTCACGAACTTCGTGGCGTGGAAGCTGAAGGTCTCCGCCGCTCCGAAGCTGCCGATCATGCGTCCCCCGCTGGAGCAACCCAGCCCGTGGGAAGCATCGAACAGGAGCGGCAGCCCGTGACGGTCCGCGACCGCCTGGAGGTCGTCCACCGCGCAGGGCCGGCCCCAGACGTGGACGCCGAGGATCCCGGTGGTGCGTGGGGTGATCATCCGCTCGACCTGGGCGGGGTCGATGTTGTGCGTGTGTGGGTCGATGTCAGCGAAGACCGGGGTGATCCCCTGCCACCGCAGGGAGTGTGGCGTGGCGACGAAGGTGAAGGGCGTGGTGATGACTTCGTCGGTCAGTCCAGCCGCACGGACGAGGATCTCCAACGCCAAGGTGCCGTTGCACGTGGCGACGCAGTGCCGGACGCCGGCGATCGAGGCCACCGCCTCCTCGAACTCCTGGACCAGCGGACCTCCGTTGCTGAACCAGATCCGGTCCAGGATCCCGTCGATGCGGGCCAGCAGACGGTCGCGGTCCCCGAGGTTGGGTCTCCCCACATGGCGCGGCCGGTCGAACGCCGGGACGCCACCGAGGACGGCGAAGCTGGCCAATCGGGCATCCACCGTCGGCTCGGCACCTGACGGCATGTCCTGCGCAGGCCTCATCACTCCCCCGCTCCCTGCGCGCTGACCGCGACGTTCCGGTCGGCCGCTCGGTACGCCGGGAACCACTCGCCGGACGCTCGAGTCGCAGCAGTGAGCGTCGCGTAGCTCGTCTCGTCGAAGACCAGCCCCCACAGGTATGCCGGCCGTTCCTCGGTGGGCCAGCCGCTCTTGAAGCGCGAGAGGCCGTCCTCCTTGTGCCCCGCGCCTGCGACACCACCGAAGTCGACGAACCGGACGCCGTCGTCACCGAGACCCTCCAGCCCAGCGGCGAACGACGCGCAGCAGGCGCTGACCTGCCGACCCGCGTCGGAGGACGCGCCGAGGTGGTGGGCCCGTTCCCAGTCCACCAACCACAGCGTCATGGCGACGATCGCACCTCCCCGGTCAGCGCGGAGTGCCACCATGCCGCGCAGCTGGAGTTTTCGCTTGAGGGACTCCCGTGGGGAGCCGTGAATCCCGCCGAGTCTGTGTCGAGCCACGAGTCCAGAGCAGAGCGTCACCCAGTCATCCAGGTGCCTCAAGGGCACCAAGAGGACTTCCACATCGACCGAACGGCCGGCGCGTCGCAGCTGCCGTCGATCGTGTGGGGGCAACGGCGCCTCCGCGGTGAGGTCGCGGACGAGATGGCCCTGGAAGAGGGCCAGACGGTCGGGGAACGCTACCTCCAGGCGGCTCTGAAGCACCTCGTGGAGCGGGGCGGCCACGAGGACGACGTTGGTGGCCTTGCCCTCCAGAGCTGCAAGAGGGTCCGGGAACCGGGACCAGTCCCGACGGCTGAAGAGCTGATACGGCCCCATGAGGTCATGGCGACCCGTCGCCTCGACCCCCCGCTCCAAGAGCGAGCTCCCGGAGCGGGGGCTGGCGACGAGTGCGCGGATCTCAGATTGGGAGGCCACATGGGCGGGGTCGACGTAGGCAGCGCCCTGACCCGTCGACCTGGTCAACGACGCTCACCCAGGGCGGCATCGCTGTCGGCGAGCTGCTCGGTCTCCCAGGCCAGCTGTGGCCGTACCGTTCCCTCCCACGCCCCGAACCAGCCGTCACGGCTGCGCGGGTCGTCTCTCACCTCGAAGACGAGCATCTCGTCCTGCTTGTAGATCGCTCGTGAGTCAGAGATGACGAGGAGTTCGACCCGGTACGTGCCGTCGTTGAACAGATCGCCGGGGATGTGGCAAGTGTCGCGGTACAGACCCCGCGGGAACGGCCGCCCCTGCCACTCCTTCTCCAGTAGCGGAAGGGCGTTGAAGACCATGACCCCCTGCGCGTTGTACACGTGCAGGCTGAGGTTGAGCAGCGCCCCGGGCCGCAGGTTCCAGTACTCGAACTCCATGGCCACCGGGGTGCGCACGTCGATGGGGTCGGATGGGTCGCCGAACTCGGGCCGGACGGCCGCCCGGCGGATCCGGACAGCGTCGGTGCCGGGAGCCGACTCGAGGTCCGGCCACGTGCGCTCGCTGAATGCCGAGAAGGACGTCGACAGGTACCGGCCCACGACGTCGGGCGTCGGGCCGTCAGCGACGACGCACCCCCCGTCGAGCCACACCGCCCGCCGGCAGAGGGACTCCACAGCGGTCATGTTGTGACTCACGAAGAGCACGGTGCGTCCCCCGTGCGCTGCATCACCCATCTTGCCCATGCACTTCTTCTGGAACTCGGCGTCACCGACCGCGAGGACCTCGTCGACGACGAGGATGTCCGTCTCGAGGAAGGCCGCGACCGCGAACGCCAGTCGCGCCCGCATGCCGCTGGAGTAGCGCTTCACCGGAGTGTCCACGAAGCGCTCGACGCCGGCGAAGTCGACGATCTCGTCGAACTTGGACTGGATCTCCCGTCGTCGCATTCCGAGGATCGCACCGTTGAGCGTCACGTTCTCCCGTCCTGTCAGTTCAGGGTGGAACCCCGTCCCTACTTCCAGGAGCGCACCCACGCGGCCTGCGACGACGGCTTGGCCCTCCGTGGGCTCCGTGATCCGGCTGAGGATCTTCAGCAACGTGCTCTTGCCGGCACCGTTGCGACCGACGATGGCGACGGCCTCCCCCGGAAGGACCTCGAAGCTGACGTCACGCAGCGCCCAGAAGGTGGAGTCTCGAGAGCGCTCACGGCGACGAGACCTCCGGAACGATGCAGACACCCCCCGGGAGATGACGTCACGCAGGGCGAGGTACGACTCGCGCTCCCCCAACTGGTACCGCTTGCCCAAGCCGTCCACCCGCAGTGCGACGTTGCTGGCCTCAGACGGCATCCGCGAACGACCTCTCCATACGACGGAAATAGGCGAGCCCGCCCACGAGGAGCACAATGACGACGCCAACGGACACGAGGAAACTCCATCCTGGCGCCTCCACGTCTCCGAGCAGCGCCCAGCGGAAGCCGTCGATGACGCCGACCATCGGGTTGATGCCGTACAGGGGCCGGAGTGCTTCCGGCACGAGGGACGAGGGATAGGCCACCGGGGAGGCGAAGAGCCACACCTGGACGATGAAGGGAAGTGTGTACCGGACGTCGCGGTAACGGACGTTGAGGGCGGAGAGCCAGAGGCCCACCGCAAATGCGGTCAGCGCGGCGAAGGCCACCAGCAGCGGCAGAGTCAAGACGGCGATCGTGGGTACGATTCCGAACGCGAGCATCATGACCACCAGCACCGAGAAGGCGATGGTGACGTCGACAAGGCCGGCGAGGACTGCCGCGAGAGGCACGATGACGCGCGGGAAGTAGACCTTTGTGAGGATCGACTCCTGCTGGACGAGGCTGTTGCTCGCCTGCGTCACCGCGTTGGCGAAGAACGTCCAGGGGACCAACGCCGTGTAGGCGAAGACCGGGTAGGGGACGTCCCCCGAACTGATCCCCGCGAGCCTCCCGAAGAAGATGCTGAAGACGACCATGGTGAGAAAGGGCTGCAGCACCGCCCAAGCTGCACCCAGCGCCGTCTGCTTGTAGCGGACCTTGATGTCACGCCAGGTCAAGAAGTAGACGAGGTCGCGATACGCCCACAGTTCCGACCAGTCCACCAGCCTCGTGGCCCGGCGTGCGCGGATCACCGTGACTGGCGGCGCCGGGGACGTCGTCATGCGCGAGTCACGCCGGGGACACCGCACCGGCAGCGCGGGCTCTTGCGACGGTGGTTGAAGGGCACGAGCCACGTCTCCTCATGAGGTCCCACCGCACCGATGGAGGCTCGATTGTGCAACACGCCACGGCACCTGCACCGACTTTCGCCCCAGCAGGTGCGCTATCGGCAAGGGCTCTCGCGGTGGTGGGCAACGGCCCACGGGCTCAGCGGGTGGCCGCTCGCAGGGACGATCGCGCGGGTTCGTTGTGCGCCCCCGCTGCACCGACGACGGCAGCCGGCATGGCCGGACAACCGACACGAGGCGAGATGCCCGGCGGGTTCGACCTCACTCCTGTGGCGCCATCCACTCGCGCAGCCACAGTGCTGCCCCAGAGGGGCAACCACCAGTGGTGGCTCGGCCTAGCAGGAGCGACTCCCGCGTCTCGCTCCTGAGAGTCACGACTGCGACATCGACCCGGGTGAGCAGCCTGGCGCGTCGAGTCGAGGGCGGCCAGATGTCCCAGCAAGTCGATCGCGCCCCGGCGGCCGAGGGGTACGGGAATGTCTTCCGCGCGTCCCGCCACGAGGACGAATGGCGAACACCCGCCCGCGGACTTGCCGGCATTCCTCGGGCAGATGGGCGGTGCACCGCCTGTACCCATCTGCCTACGGCAGGATTGGGCCTCACGTCCATTCGCGCAGACAGGCGCACAGTCGGATACGGAACGTCGAAGTCCCCTCGCGACAGGCTCGCTCACTCTGGGTGAACACTGCCCGCGACGTCATGATGTGAGCGTTGCGTAACTGCTGGTCATGAGTGTGGTTGCCCCTTCCGTTCGGGTTCGGGAGGGGATCGATGTCACGTATCGTTACGAGACTGCGGATCCCTGAGCGAAGGGGGCACCGATGTCGGTGGTGCGGTTGCAGGGTGCCTCACCACCGAGACAGGCCCGTGATGGCTGGTCCAACTTCGCCGCCGATCTGCGCGGAGAAGGCACCGAGGCACGCCGAGCCTGGCAACTGCGCTACGTCCGACGGTCGGTGGTGCTGGACGCCCTGTGTGCAGCAGTCGCTGCAGTGGTGGGTCACCTGCTCTGGTTCGACCTCATCGCTACCGGAGACCCTCGGCCTCCCTGGTGGAGCTTGGGGGCCCTGCCGGTGATGTGGCTGTCGGGGATGCTCATCGCTCGTACGTACGAGCAGCGCTACCTGTGGGTTGGCGTGGAGGAGTACCGCCGGGTCTTCGCCGCAGCAGTCGGGCTGCTCGCCGCAGTGGCGACCCTGTCGTGGACGCTCTATCTCGACATCGCTCGCGGTGTCGTGGTCGTCGCGCTGCCGCTGTCCACGGTATTGACGCTCGGACAGCGCTTCGGCCATCGCCACTGGATCTACCGGCAGCGTTGTCGCGGCAGGCTGCAGCAGACGACGCTCCTGGTCGGTCACCGTCTGGCTGTTGCGAACCTCGATGAGGAGTTGCAACGGAACAAGCACCAGGGGTACCGGGTCATCGGCTGTTGCCTCCCCTCCGGTGAACGGGCAGCGCACGCAGACGCGTTCAACGGCCTCCCGGTTCTCGGCGGGGTCGACGAGGTCGCCGACGTGGTCGCCCGCTTCGAGGTCGACACCGTGGCCGTCCTTCCCAGCCAGGAACTCGACGGTCCCACACTCCGACGCTTGGGCTGGCAGCTCGAGACCACGGAAGCAGAACTGTTGGTGGCGCCAGCCATCACGGACGTGGTCGGCCCTCGTGTGCACATCCGCCCCGTCGCGGGCCTCCCCTTGCTGCACATGGAGCGGCCTGAGCTGACGGGGGTCCGCCGGTTCACCAAGGAACTCTTCGACCGGACCGCAGCCGGCCTTGCGCTGTTGCTCCTCTTCCCGGCGCTCCTGGGCATCGCGGTGGCCATTCGCATCACCAGTCCCGGCCCGGTGTTCTTCCGTCAGGAACGAATCGGGCTGTCCGGACGACCCTTCACCATGTTGAAGTTCCGCAGCATGGTCCCGGGGGCCCAGCGGATGATGGCAGACCTCGGAGACCGAGACGAGGGCAACGGCGTCCTGTTCAAGATCAAGGAAGACCCCCGGGTCACTCGAGTGGGCAGGGTGCTTCGCCGTTACTCCCTCGACGAACTGCCACAACTCCTCAACGTGGTGTGGGGAGACATGTCCCTCGTGGGCCCACGCCCGCCACTGGCCTCCGAGGTGGAGCGTTACGGCGAGGTCATGCGGCGGCGTTTCCTGGTCAAACCGGGCCTCACCGGCTTGTGGCAGGTGAGCGGCCGGTCCGATCTCTCCTGGGACGACTCGGTACGGCTCGACGTCCGTTATGTCGAGAACTGGTCCTTGGCTCTCGACATCATGATCCTCGCTAAGACGGTTCGGGCGATCCTGCGGGGCGCCGGGGCGTACTGAGGGCCTCCGCGCGGCCTGGCCGACGTTGACCCGCCCGCCAGGCGCGCGTGACCGGCCGTCTGTCCACGGCGACCAGCAGCGGGGCGGGGAACGAGGAGGTCGAACACACGCGACCTGCCGTCCCACCTCGTGGAGGGTCGTGAGCCGATGATCGGGCTGGCGTCCTTCCTAGCCGGGGTCCGTTCCCGCTGCCGTCCCCCGGACGGGTGACGCCGCCGGCACCGCGCTCCACCCCCACCGGCCGGACGCCGATGCGCTCCTCATGCAGACGTCCAGCATGCGCCGGGGGCGTCACCGTGCGCCGCGGGCACTCGCCGGCGGTCCGCGGGCCGTGCCCCCGACCGATCCGGTCCGGAGGCGGCCCCGGCCACGGGGCGCGCTGCCCACGCCCGAGAGCCCCGCCCGCCGCGCGCTGCTGCACGCCGTCGCCGTCGGCGCCGTCGTCTGCACCCTGGTCTACCTCGTCTGGCGCATCGGCTGGACCATGCCGGCCGGCGACGCCCTCTGGCTCGGCGTCCCGTTCCTCGCCCTCGAGCTGCACGGCTTCGTCGCGCTCGTGTTGTTCGTCGTCACGACGTGGAACGTGGACCCCACCCGCGAACGGCTGCGCACCCCCCCGACCACGGGGCAGCAGCCCCGCGTCACCGTGCTCGTCGCCACCTACGACGAGCGCCTCGAGGTGCTGCTACCCACCGTCGCCGCCGTCCTCGCCATGGACGGCGACCACGAGACCTGGGTGCTCGACGACGGCAACCGCCCCGAGGTGGCCGAGATGGCCGCCGCGCTCGGCGCCCGCTACGTCACCCGCCCGGTGCACGACCACGCCAAGGCCGGCAACCTCAACTCCGCGCTGCGCCTGGTGACCACCGAGCTGATCGCGGTGTTCGACGCCGACCACGTGCCGGAGCCGGACTTCCTCACCCGCACCGTGCCGTACTTCGCCGACGAGCGGCTGGCGCTGGTCCAGACCCCGCAGGACTTCTACAACACCGCCTCCTTCGAGCACCACCGGCCGGGCTCGGCCCTGCACGAGGAGTCGCTGTTCTACCGGGTCATCCAGGCCGGCAAGCACAACGCCGGTGCCGCCTTCTGGTGCGGCACCAACGCGGTCCTGCGCGTCTCGGCGCTGCGCGAGGTCGGCGGCGTGGCCACCGAGACCCTCACCGAGGACTTCCACACCACGATGCGGCTGCACCGCGCCGGCTGGCGGACGGCCTACCACAACGAGGTGCTCGCCAGCGGCCTGGCCGCGGGCACCCCCGCCGCGTTCTACGCCCAGCGCCGCCGCTGGGGCGCCGGCGCCATGCAGGTGCTGCGCACCGACAACCCGCTCACCGCGCGGGGACTCACCCTCGGTCAGCGGCTGGGGTACACCTACTCCCTGTCGGCCTGGTTCGACTCGTGGCGCACCCTCGGGCTGGCGCTGGTGCCGGTCGCCGTCCTCGCCACCGGGCTGTTCCCCGTCGCCGCCGACCCGTGGCAGTTCGTGCTCTTCGCCGGCTCGGCGTTCGTGCTGCAGCAGGTCGCGATCACGCTGCTCGGCCGGGGCTTCACCCGCGCCGCCTTCTCGCTGCTGTTCGACATGGTGCGGCTGCCGTCCAACCTCTCGGCCACCCTCTCCCTCCTGCGCCGCGACAGCGGCACCTTCACCGTCACGGCCAAGGGCCGCACCGGCGACGAGCGGGCCCGCGCCCGCGTGCCGCGGGCGCTCACCGCCCTCGCCCTGGTGCTGGTCGCCGCCGTCGTCTACGCCGCGCTCTCCCTCGCCGGCCTCACCCCCACCGAGTACCCGGTCAGCGGCACCGCCGCGGTCCCCCTGCTGTGGCTGCTGGTCACCACCGGCTTCGTCGCCACGGCGATCTCCCGCATCCGCAGCCCGAGGTTCGGCACCGAGCGCCGCGAGGGCCACCGCTTCCCCATCGCCTTCCCCGCCACCCTCGACGGCCTGCCCGGCCAGATGGTCGACGTCTCCCTCGGTGGCGCCCAGGTGCGCGTGCCCGGGGAGCCGCTGCCCACCGGGACGGAGACGTTGCTCGCCATGTGGGTGCCCGACCGGCAGGAGCCGATCATCTTCGAGGTCACCGTCCGCTCCGTGCAGGACGACCGGCACCGGCTGCAGTTCCGCGTCCGCGACTGGCGGGCCCTGGCCGCGCTCTCCGCCACCGCCATGGGCGTCGGCGCGCTCACCTGGGCCGCCGACGCCGGGGACGCCGTGCGGCCCACCGCCGCCGGCATGCTGGAGCCGGCATGAGGCGGGCCCTGGGCGCGGCCGCGGCCGCCGTCCTGACCCTGAGCGGCTGCCATCCGGCGGCCGACGAGGAGCAGTCGGTCTGTGCCGCGACGCCGGCCGCCGACCTCGTGCCGGCCTCCGGCGCCTACCTGGGAACCAACCTGGACTGGGCCGACCAGACCCTCGCCGACCACGCCGGGCAGCTCGGCCGGGCCCCCGCGGTCGCGGTCAGCTTCGCCGGCTTCCCGCTCACCGCCGACGACCGGCGCAACCTGGACGGCGCGGTCGAGCAGCTGCGCGCCGACGGCGGCATGCTCCTGCTCACCCTGGAGCCGCACGGCGGCCTGGCCGCCGTCACCGACGCCGTCGCCCGCGACCTCGCCGGCCGGCTCGACGGCTGGAACGCCCGGGGCGTACCGGTGGTCGTGCGGTTCGCCCACGAGATGAACGGCTCCTGGTACGCCTGGGGGCAGCAGCCCGAGGAGTACGTCGCCGCGTTCCGCCGCGTCGCCGACGCCGTCCACGCCGGGGCGCCGGGCTCGGCGACCATGTGGGCCCCCAACTACGGCGGCGGCTACCCCTTCGCCGGCGGTCGCTACGCCGGCTCCTCCCCCGCCCTGGACACCGACGGGGACGGCGCCGTCAGCGGCCTCGACGACCCCTACGCCCCCTACTGGCCGGGGGACGACGCCGTCGACTGGGTGGGCATGTCGCTCTACCACTGGGGCAGCGCCCACCCCTGGGGGGAGAACGAGGTGCCGGAGGCCGGCAAGTTCGTCGCCCAGCTGACCGGGGAGTACACCGGCCTGGCCGGGGACGAGCGCCACGTGCCCGACTTCCACGGCACCTACGGCGTGGGACACGGCAAGCCGGTCGCCATCCCGGAGACCGCGGCGCTGTACGCGCCCGGCCGGCCCGGTCCGGACGAGCTGAGCGTCAAGCGGGCCTGGTGGCGTCAGGTGCACGACCCGGCCCTGGCCGAGCGGCTGCCCCGGCTGGCGATGGTGAACTGGTTCGAGTGGGCCAAGGACGAGCCCGAGGTCGGCGGCCGCGTCGACTGGCGCGCCACGGCCTCACCCGCGATCCGCGCCGCCTACCGGTCCGACCTGCCCGCGTGGGCGCTGTGGGCCGACGCCGTGCCGACCTGTGGAGAGCGCGGGTGACGGCGTCAGTGACGGCGTCCCCCCGGCTGCTCCAGCGCCGCCCCGAGCACCGGGACCCTCAGCTCCTCGAGGGTGCGCACGGCGCGCTGCAGGTCCCGGCCCCGCGTAGCGCCGTCGGCCACCAGCAGCAGGACGTCGGTGGCGGCCAACGCCAGCACCTCGGCGTCCGGCGGGCCGTCGAGCGGTGGAGCCGCCACGACCACGACGTCCGCACCGGCGGCCAGCTTGTCGAGCACCTCCCGCGCTCTCGTGGCCGAGAGGACGTCGGAGACCTCCGCCTGCCCGGCCGACAGCACCTGGACCTCGTCGGCGCCGGGGCGGAGCACGTCCGACAGGTCCGCGCTGCCGCCGAGCACCTCGGCCAGCCCCGCGCCGGTGCCCTCCCGCGCGTACGTGTCCACGAGCACCACGCGGCGCCCGGACGCCGCCAGCACGACGGCGAGGTCGCCCGCGAAGCAGGCGACCTCGGGGCCCGCCGCCGGGGAGGTGACGGCCAGCACCCGCTGCCCGGCGTCGGCGGCGTCCAGGTGCATCCGCACCCGGCGCAGCGCGTCCCGCCGTGCACCGGTCGGACCGGCCCCGTCGCGCGACCGGCGGGGCACCACGGCCAGCGGCAGCAGGCCGAGCCGGCGGACGTCGTCCCCACCGCCCACCCTGTCGTCGGACGCCGCCCGCAGCAGGGCCAGGCCCACGCCCACCACCAGGCCGAGCAGCACGCCGGACAGCACCAGCAGGACGACGTCCGGCGAGGCCTGCGCCCCGGGCACCTGCGCCGGCCGGACCGTGGTGACGTCGACCGCGTCGATCGCCGCGGCCTGCGTGCCCTCGAGCTCCGCCAGCAGCCGGGCGAACTCGTCGCCGACGGTGTTGGCGATCTGCGTGGCCCGCTGCGCCGAGGCGTCCCGGACCGACACGTCGAGCAGCACCGTCTCGGCGGGCACCTCGACGGTCATCCGGGCGGCCACCTCGGCCCCGGTCAGCTCCAGTCCCAGCTCGTCGGCGACCCGGTCGCCGAGGGCCGGGCTGCGCAGCACGGCCGCGTAGGACTGCATGCGCTGCTGCAGGTAGAGCGTGTCCTGCCGGCTGGACTCCGTGTCCGACGCGTCGGTCGCGCCCAGGAACAGCTGCGACTCGGCGACGTACTGCGGCGTCTGCACCAGCGTGTACGTCCCGGCGGCCCCGCCACCGGCGAGCACGCAGAGCACGATGATCAACCACCCTCGGCGCAGCGCGCGGCCGAGTTCCCCCAGTGTCATGGATGTGCTTCCCCAGTTGCGTCGTCCCGGATGAGCCGACGGGCACACCGGTACCGTGCCCGCCGTCTCGCCGGGCCGGAGACGCAGCGTAGCCACGGGGACACCCCGCGCCAGTGGGATCGAGCGGAGACCAGCCAGGAGAGGGACAGTGGACGACACCCGGTGGGATGACCTCGGCGCGGTCTGCGTCCTCCACGGCGACCCTCCGCTGCCCCGGTGGCTGCAGGACCTCGCGGCCGCCGTCCCGACGGTCCTGCTGGTCAACGACCCGGGCCCCGGCCGCTACCGCGACCTGCCCACGGAGGCCACGGTCCTGGTCAACGACCGGCCCGCCGGCTTCGCCGTCAACGTCGACGCCGCGGTCGAGGCGCTGCTGCAGGACGCCGGCATCGGCACCGTCCTGGTGCTCAACTTCGACCTCGACCTGGGGTTGCCGGCCCTCGGGTCGCTGGCCGCCGCCCTGCACGCCGACCCCTCGCTCGCGGCCGTGGGCCCGCTGATGGTCGGCGATGACGGCCGTCCGGTCTTCAGCGCCGGCCGCCTGCCCCGCCCCCCGGTGGAGTTCCTCCGCGCCGCCGGGCTCCGGCAGGGCGCGTGGCTGCGGCTGCAGCGGGCCGCGATGCGCCGGACCCGCGGCTGGTCCGGTCGCAACGCGGTCCCCTCGGCGGCCCGGGTCCGGGTGCTGGAGCCGGGCGAGTACCTGCCCTGGACCTGCGTCGCCGTCCGGCGGTCGGCCTGGGCGGAGGTCGGCCCGCTCGACCCCCGCTTCCGGCTCTACGCCGAGGACATCGACTGGTCGGTCCGCGCCGCGGCGTCCGGACGACGGCTGGCGCTGGTCCGCACCGACCCGCCGGTGGTCCACACCGAGCGGTGGACGCGGTCGCCCACCACCGACGCCTGGTTCGAGGCCAGCCACAAGCGCCTGCACGCCAAGTACGGCTGGACGACGAACGCGCACGCCCAGCGGCTCGGCCTCGCGCTGCGCCGGTGGACCCCGCTGCGGTGGACCAGCCGGCTGGCCTGGTCCGAGGTGGACGCGTGAGCGAGCGCGGGGGCTCCACCGACGGACACGGCACCGCGGACGTGGCCGACGGGCGCCGGCGAGGGAGTCTCATGACCACACCCGCCGTGTCGCGCCGCGTCGTCCTCGCCTACGCGCCGCTGTGGCTGCTGGGCGCGGGCTTCCTCTGGTGGCCGTGGGTGCTGGTGCGGCTGCTGCTGCGGCTGCGCCGCGACCACCGGCCGCCGCTGCTGGTCTCCGGCATCGCCGTCCTCCTGCTGCTGAGCCTGGTGCTGGCGCTGCCGTCGGGCCCCTCGGCCGGGCGGGTGCTGGGCGCGCTGCTCAACCTGGCCGTCTGGGTCACCGTCGCGCTGTTCGTCGCCGCGCGGCCGGGCACAGCGGAGCTCGCCGGCATCGGCCGCGGCCTGGTCGACCTCGCGCTGGTCCAGGCGGTGCTGACGCTGCTCGCCTGGCTGGCCCACCCCCGGTTCCAGGACCTGCGGCTCCCGCTGGACCACGTGCTCCCGGCCGGTCTCACCGAGGACCCGAGCATCTCGGCGTTCACCACCACGCACCTGGCCTTCCTCGACTACTTCGGCCAGCCGGTGGTGCGCAGCGCCGGCATCCTCGGCAACCCCACCTGGAGCGGCGCCCTCGCGGCCCTCGGCATCCTGCTGCTGCTCGTCGGGGTGCGGTACGTGCCGCGCGGCGGAGCGGCCGGCGTCGCGCTGACCCTCGGTTGCGTCGCCGTCCTCGTGCCGTCGCTGGTGCTGGCCTACTCGCGCAACACCGTGCTGGCGCTGCTCGTGGCGCTCGCCGCGGCCGCCGTCGTCGCCCTGCGCCGGCGCACCGGCCCGGCCGTCTTCGGCGCCCTCGTCTGCCTGGCCGTGGCGGTGCTGGTCGCCGTCCTCGCCCTCGTGCCGGTGGCCTCCCTCGTCAGCGACCTCAACGCCACGCGGGCCGGGTCGGCCGAGACCCGCGGCGACATCTACGCCACCACCTGGGAGCGGATCACCGCCGCACCCACCCCGTTCCTCGGCTCCGGCGTCAAGGAGCGGGTGCCCGGCCTGGTCGCCAGCCTGGGCAGCCACAGCACCTACCTGGGCCTGGTCTACCGCGGCGGGTTCCTCGCCGCGGCGCTCCTCCTCGCCGCGCTGACCGCCGCCGGCCTGCGCGCCTGGCGCGACCGCGACGGGACGGCGCTGGCGCTGGTCGTGTTCACCGCCGTGTGGTCGATCGCCGAGGACCTCGACGTCGGCCACTTCGTGCCGCTCGCCCTGGCCCTGGCCCTCGCCGGCCTGCGCGCCGGACGCCCGGCCGATGCGCCGCTCCTCCCGGCGCGGACCGGCTGACGTGGTCGAGAGCACGACGTCCCGGGAGGTGCGCGGCCGGCAGTTGCTGACGCTCACCGACCAGGCCCTGTCCAGCGCCACCAACTTCGCCGTCTCCATCGCCGCGGCCCGGGCGCTGACCCCCCGCGCCCTGGGCGCCTTCGCGGTGGCCATGGCGACCTACCTGATCATGCTCGGGATCGTCCGCGCCGCCTGCGGCGAGACGCTGCTGGTGCGGCACGCAGGCTCCCCCGCCGAGCGGTGGCCGTCGCTCACCAGCGCCTCGACGGGGCTGGCCGCGGCGGGCGGGGGCCTCGCCGCCGTCCTCAGCGTCGGCGCCGGGCTGCTGGTCGGCGGCGGGACCGGCACCGCTCTCGTGGCGCTCGGCGTGCTGCTGCCCGGCCTCCTGGTCCAGGACGCCTGGCGCTACTGCTTCCTCGGCCAGGGCCGCCCCGGAGCGGCCACCGTCCTGGACGCCGCCTGGCTGGTGCTGCTGGTGCCCGCCCTCGCCGCCCTGGCGCTCACCGGCTGGCTGACCGCCGCCTCGCTGGTGCTCGCCTGGGGCGCCGCCGGCGTCCTCGCCCTCGCTGCCGGGCTCGTGCTGGACACCGCCCGCCCCTCGCTGCCCGCCGGGCGGGCCTTCCTGCGCGCCCACGGACAGCTGATCCGGCGCTACAGCCTGGAGTTCCTCACCGGCTACGGCAGCTACCAGCTGCTGGTCTACGCGCTGGCCGCGCAGTTCGGCCTGGCCCTCACCGGCCTGCTCCGGCTCGCCCTGACCGCGCTCAGCCCGGTCAACGTGCTGTTCCAGGGCGCCTACACCGTCGCCACCCTGCGCGGCATCGAGCTGCGGCCCCGCGGTCGAGCGGCGCTGCTGCGCTGGTCGGCCACCGTCGCCGCCGCCCTCACCGCGATCGCCCTCGCGTGGACCGCCGCGCTGCTGCTCGCCCCGGACGACCTCATGCGGGCGCTGCTCGGCGAGGCGTGGCCGGCCGCGCGGGAACTGGTCCCGTGGCTGGGCGTGTGGCTGGTGACCGTGGCCGTCCAGTCCGGCGCCGCGACCGGGTTGCACAGCATCGCCGACTCCGCCCGCAGCCTGCGGGCCCAGCTGTGCTCGGCGCCCGCCGTGCTCGCCTTCGCCTGGGGCGGCGCCGTCCTCGCCGCGGCCCCCGGCGTCGCGGTCGGGTACGCGCTGGCCGGCGCGACCGCGCTGGCGATCTGGTGGCAGGCCTACCTGCGGGGTCTGCGCACCCCATCCTCCCCGGCCTGAGACGGCCGCCACAGGCCCGGGCCGTGGAACGGCACGGCTGTTCCGGATGGTCCCCGGTCGATCACACACCGTCAGGGGATCCCCACCCTGTGATGCGGCTATCACCTGATCCGGTGAGGTGACGCCGTTGCCGCCCGCGACGACAGCTACCTAGCGTCAGGCCCGCCCCAGGCACCGCGCACCCACTCCCACGGGGGAGCCCCTGTGCTCCGACCGTGCACGCGCCCGGTCGACGGCGACCGCACCTGGGCTGCCACCAGCGACGAGAGACGAGACCACGTGTCCCCACCCCTGGCCCCTGCGCGCCCGCTCGCTCGCCGAGCCGTCGCGCCCCTGGTCCTGTCGGCCCTGTTCCTCGGGTCGATGAGCCTCGCCGTCCCGTCCGCTGCGGCTGCCGCGGGGGCGGCCGCAGCGGACTTCGACGGGGACGGCGCCTCCGACATCGGCGTCTTCCGCGACACCGAGGGCCGCTTCCACATCAACGGCACGGACTCGCCCTCCTGGGGCGGCGCCGGCGACGTCAACGTCTCCGCCGACTACGACGGCGACGGCACCGCCGACGTCTCGGTCTTCCGGCCCACCACCGGGCAGTGGTTCGTCCAGGACGGCCCCAGCACGTACTGGGGTGGTCAGGGCGACGTCCCCGTCCCCGCCGACCACGACGGCGACGGCACCGCCGACATCGCCGTCTTCCGGCCGGCCACCGGGCAGTGGTTCGTCCAGGACGGCCCCAGCACGTACTGGGGTGGTCAGGGCGACGTCCCCGTCCCCGCCGACTACGACGGCGACGGCACCGCCGACATCGCCGTCTTCCGGCCCACCACCGGGCAGTGGTTCGTCCAGGATGGCCCCAGCACGTACTGGGGTGGTCAGGGCGACGTCCCCGTCCCCGCCGACTACGACGGCGACGGCACCGCCGACATCGCCGTCTTCCGGCCCACCACCGGGCAGTGGTTCGTCCAGGACGGCCCCAGCACGTACTGGGGTGGTCAGGGCGACGTCCCCGTCCCCGCCGACTACGACGGCGACGGCACCGCCGACATCGCCGCCTTCCGGCCCACCACCGGGCAGTGGTTCGTCGACGGGCAGCCCACCACCTGGTGGGGCGGCACCGGCGACCAGCCGCTCACCGCGCGGCCGACGGCCGGCGCCGGCACCCCGACCGACCCGATCGACACCGTGGCCCCGGGTGCCCCGGCCGACCCGACCGCGACGCTCGGCCGCGACGAGGTGACCGTCTCCTGGACGGCGCCCGCGGACGCCGACGTCGCCGGGTACCGCGTGACGCGGACGGCGGCCGGCGCGCAGCCCGTCGTCGTCAGCGGCGAGGACCCGGTCACGGGGACCGCGTTCACCGACGACACGGTCACCACCGGCACCACCTACACGTACAGCGTCACCGCGGTCGACACCGCGGGCAACGCCTCCGCCGCGTCGGCACCGGTCACCACGACCCCGGTCGAGGTCGACGTCGTCGTCGCCGCCGACGGCTCCGGCGACGCCACCACCGTGCAGGCCGGCATCGACCTGGTGCCCAACGGCTCCGACAACCGGGCCGACCCCAAGGTCGTCCTGATCGAGCCGGGCACGTACCCGGGCGCGGTCGTCTCCGGCAACCGCTACGGCGTCACCCTGCTCGGGGCGACCACCGACCCGGCCGACACGGTGCTCACCACCGCCAGCGCGACCCTGCCGACCATCAGCCTCTCCGGGCACGAGTGGGCCCTGCGCAACCTCACGGTGTCCAACACCAACGGCACCGGCGTGAACGGCGCCCAGGCCACGGCGCTCAGGGTCAACTCCGGCGACAAGGACGTCTTCGACAACGTCCGCTTCCTCGGCAACAAGCAGACCCTGCAGCTGCAGACGGCGAACACCTCGACGTTCACCCGGCTGTACTTCACGAACGCGTTCGTCGAGGGCGGTCAGGACGCCGTCCTGGGCCGGGCCGTGGCGGTGTTCGAGAACAGCACCTTCCACGTGCTGGACCAGCCGGGCGCCAGCCTCACCGACTCCGCGGTCGACGCCGCGCACCCGTACGGGTTCCTCATCACCGGAAGCACGATCGACACCGACGGCACCGGCATCCACCTGGGCCGCCCGTACCCGGCGCACGCCACCTCGCAGGCGCAGGTGACGGTGCGGGAGACCGAGCTGGACGCCGGCATCGACGCCGCCCAGCCGTGGAAGGACTGGAACGCCACCACCCCGTGGACCGGCGCCCGGTTCTGGGAGTACGGCAACACCGGGCCCGGCGCGACGGTCAACGCCAACCGGCCGCAGCTGACCGACGAGCAGGCCGCGCGGTACACCAAGGCCGCGTACCTCGCCGGCAACGACGGCTGGACCCCGGTCGGGCAGCCGCTGCCGACCGAGCCGGTGGACACCACCGCCCCCGCCGCCCCGGCCGGTCTGGCCGCCACCGCGGGCGACGGCGTCGTCGAGCTGTCCTGGACGGCGGGTACCGACGCCGACCTGGCCGGCTACCGGGTCTACCGCGCCACCGGCTCGAGCATCGAGCTCACCGAGGCCGACCGGCTCACCGCCGAGCCGGTGGCCGCGACCTCCTACAGCGACCGCGCCGTCGTCAGCGGCACCGCGTACACCTACGTGGTCACCGCCGTCGACCGGGCCGGCAACGAGTCCGTCGCCTCCACGACCGCCTCGGGCACGCCGACCGGCGCGGTCCTCCCGCCGCACGACGTCCTCGTCGCACAGGACGGCTCCGGCGACTTCACCAGCGTCCAGGCCGCGCTCGCCGCGACCCCGGCCGGCACGGCGGGCGACCCGGTGGTCATCGCGGTGGCGCCGGGGACCTACCGGGAGCTGGTCAGCCTGACGAAGGACCACGTCACGCTGATCGGCACCACGGGGGTCGCCACCGACGTCGTGATCACCTACGACAACGCCGCGGGCACCACCAACCCGGCGACCGGCGCGACCTACGGCACGGGCAACAGCCAGACGTTCCGGCTCTCCGGCAAGGACGTGACGCTGCGCGACCTCACGATCGAAAACTCCTTCGACGAGGCCGCGGTCGCACTCGCCGGCGGAGAGCAGGCGGTCGCGCTGCACACCACCGGCGACCGGCTGGTGGCCAGCAACGTCCGGCTGCGGGGCAACCAGGACACCCTCCTGGTCAACTCGCCCGACGCCGACGTCGTGTCCCGGTCGTACTTCGTCGACAGCTACGTCGAGGGCGACGTCGACTTCATCTTCGGTCGCGGTGCCGCGGTGTTCGACCGCAGCACCATCCACGCCCTCTCCCGCGGCAGCAGCTCGAACAACGGGTACGTCACCGCGGCCAGCACCGCCGACCGGTTCACCCACGGCATCCTCATCACCGACAGCACGATCACCAGCGACGCCCCGGAGGGCACCTTCTCGCTGGGCCGGCCGTGGCGCGGGTGGGCCGACGGGTACACCAAGAACGGCGCCGTCTACAACAGCCGCGGTCAGGTCGTCGTCCGCAACACCGAGCTGCCGGCGGCGATCCGCACTCCCCAGCCGTGGGCGGACATGTCGCCGAACCTGTGGACCGACGGGCGGTTCGCGGAGTTCCAGAACACCGGCCCGGGCGCGACGGTCAACGCCAACCGCCCTCAGCTGACGCCCGCCCAGGCCGCGGACCACACGAAGTGGGACCACCTGGCCGGGTCCGACGGCTGGAACCCCACCGGCGAGACCGAGCCGGTCACCGACACCGTCGCCCCGGCGGCCCCGGCCGGCCTGACCGCGGCGCCCGGGGACGGGTCGGCGACCCTCACCTGGACGGCGGGCACCGATGCCGACCTCGCCGGCCACAACGTGTACCGGTCGACCAGCACGCCGGTCGCCGTCACCGCGGCCACCAAGGTCAACGACACCCTGGTGGGCGGCACGACCTTCACCGACGGGTCGGCCGCCGCCGGCACCGAGTACGTCTACGTGGTCACCGCGGTGGACACCGCCGGCAACGAGTCGTCGGCGTCCGCGCCGGTCTCGGTCACCCCGACCGGGGTGGTCCTGCCGGCGCACGACGTCCTCGTCGCGCAGGACGGGTCCGGTCGGTACACGACGGTCGCGGCGGCACTGGCCGCCGCGGGCTCCGGCACCCCCGCCGACCCGGTGGTCATCGCGGTCGCACCCGGCACCTACCGGGAGAAGCTGACGGTCTCCACGAACCACGTCACGCTGGTCGGGACCACCGGCGACGCCCGGGACGTCGTCCTCACCTACGACGACGCCTCGGGCACCCCCAAGCCGGACGGCTCCGGCACCTGGGGGACGTCGGGCAGCGCCAGCGTGCTGGTCAAGGGCCGCGACGTCACCGTGCGCGACCTGACGATCCAGAACGCCTTCGACGAGGCGGCGTCCACCTACAGCAGCGAGCAGGCAGTCGCCCTGAAGACCACCGGCGACCGGCTGGTGTTCGACAACGTCCGGGTGCTCGGCGACCAGGACACCCTGATGGTGGACTCACCGGCGGTCGGCACGGCTGCCCGCTCGTACTTCGTGGACAGCTACGTCGAGGGTGACGTGGACTTCGTCTTCGGTCGCGGCACCGCGGTGTTCGACCGGAGCACGCTGTTCGCCTCGACCCGCGGCAGCAGCTCGAACAACGGCTACCTGACCGCCTCGAGCATCGACCGGAGCCTGCAGTACGGGCTGCTGGTCACCGACAGCACGGTGGCCAGCGACGCCCCGGCCGGCACGGTCTCCCTCGGGCGGCCGTGGCAGCCCAGCGGGGACGCCGACGCCATCGCGCAGGTCGTCGTCCGCGACACGGTGCTGCCCGCGGCGGTCAGGTCCACGCCCTGGACGGACATGGGCGGGTTCTCCTGGCGGGACGCCCGGTTCGCCGAGTACCGGAACACCGGGCCCGGCGCGGGTGTCGACGACGACCGCCCGCAGCTGACCGCCGCCCAGGCCGAGCTGTACACCAAGTGGACCTACCTGGCCGGCAGCGACGGGTGGAACCCGACCGGGGAACAGCCGCCGCCGCCCTCGGACACCACCGCCCCGGCGGCTCCGGCCGGCCTGTCGGCCACGGCGGGACCGGGCACGCTGGCCCTCGACTGGACCGACAGCCGGGAGGAGGACCTCGCCGGGTACCTCGTCCACCGCTCGCTCGGCACCTCCGGCAGCTACGCGCGGCTGACGGCGACGCCGATCGCGGACTCCTCCTACGTCGACCGGACGGTGCCCGTGGGCACCACCGCCTCCTACCGGGTGACCGCGGTGGACCTCGTGGGCAACGGGTCCGACGCCGCCACGGTGCGCGGGACGGTGACCGAGGCCTCCACCGAGACCCGGCCGCTGCGCGTCTTCGTCGCCGGCGACTCGACCGCGTCGGTCTACCAGACCAACGAGGCACCGCGGGCCGGCTGGGGTCAGGCCCTCCCGCTGTTCATGACCGGGAACGCGACGGTCGTGGACTACGCCAAGTCGGGCGCGAGCTCGAAGAGCTTCTACGACCTGGGCCTGCTCGACCGCATCCTCGCGGAGATCCAGCCCGGCGACCACCTGCTCATCTCCTTCGGTCACAACGACCAGAAGAGCGATGACCCGGCCCGCGCCACCGACCCGTACACCACCTACCAGGACCACCTGCAGCTCTACATCGACGGTGCCCGCGACCGGGGAGCCATCCCGGTGCTCGTGACGCCGGTGGAGCGGCGACGGTTCGACGCCAACGGGGTGGCCAAGACCACGCACGGCGAGTACCCGGCCGCGATGCGGGCCCTGGCGGCCGAGGAGGACGTCGCGCTGATCGACCTCACCGCGCTCAGCACCGACCGCTGGAACGAGCTGGGCCCCGAGGGGACGCTCGACCACTTCATGCACCTGGCGCCGGGCGAGTACGCGAACTACCCGGACGGCGAGGTCGACGACACGCACTTCCAGGCGCGTGGGGCGGTCGAGCTGGCCCGGACCGTGGCCACGGCCATGGCGCAGCAGGGCGTCCTGCCGGCCGGGGACTACTACCAGCGGCTGGACGCCGAGGTGGCCGACAGCGAGGTCGTGTGGCCGACGAAGCGGCCGGTCTGATGCGCCCGCTGCACCTCGCCGTCGTCGGTGGCGCCGCGACCGGTCCCGGCTCCCGGGCCGACCGGCCGACCCGCGAGACCCCGGCGGGCGGGCGGGTCGTCGACCTGCCCGCCCTCGGGGCCGGCCGCCCACCCCTGCCCGACGGGGCCCGGGAGCCGGCCGCGGCCGGTGCGCCGAGCGACGTCGCGGCCACCCTGGTCGCGGAGCACCTCGCGGCGCTGCACGACCAGGGTGGGGCCTGCGTCAGCGTCTCCTGGCTGAACCACCACAGCGCCCAGGTGGTGCTCCGCCGGACGCCCGAGGTGCTCGACGAGCTCACCTACATCGGCGTCGACGGGCTCCTGCTGCGCCGCATCCTGGGCCGGACGGCGCCGCGGACCAGCGCCGACCTGGTCCTGCCGGCGCTGCTGGGCCGGCTGCGCGCCCCCCGCGTGGCGATCGTCGGGGGCACCCCGGCGGCGTTGCCCGGCGTGCGCCGGGCGATCGCGCGGCTGCTGCCACCGGGTGGACGGATCGTGGCCGTGCGCGACGGCTTCGAGGGCCTGCCCCGGGGCCGGGAGCTCGACCGCTGGCTGGCCCGGCACCGCCCGACGGTCGTGCTGGCCGGGCTCGGCGCCCCGCTGCAGGACGAGTTCGTCTGCGAGGTCGCCCGCAGGCTGCCGACCGGGCTGGCCGTCACCTGCGGGGGCTTCCTGGACCAGGTACAGCAGGAGGGCTACTACCCGAAGTGGGCCTACCCGCTGAAGCTCAACTGGCTGGTCCGGCTCGCCCGCGAGCCGCGCCGGCTGTGGCGTCGCTACACCGTCGACGCGGTCACCGCGGTCCGCGCCGCCGCCCGGCTGCGCACCGCCGTCGAGGGCGCGGAGGGCTTCCGCCGGCTGCGCTACTTCGCGCTGCCCGACCGGCAGCGCGGTGCGGTGCGGCAGGCGTCGTCCTCCTGACGCCGTTCCCTGGCCGACACCGGCGGGCCGCACTCGAGCGGTCCGCCGGTGTCAGACCGCGGTCCCGGTACGCAGGGACCGCCACCACTCGTCGTGGCTGGCGAACCAGGCGACCTCCTCGGCCAGCCCCTGCTCCAGGGTCACCAGCGGTCGGAAACCCAGCTCCTGGCGCACCCGGTCGGTGCGGCACACCAGGTCGGCGGCGGACGGGCCCTCGACGTGCTGCGGGCCCGGCGGCTCCGCCCCGACCTGCGCCGCGACGGCCCGGCACACCCGGTGGGCAAGCGCCACCGTCCGCTCGACGGTGCCGCTGCCGGCGTTGACCAGCCGGAACACCGTTCCGCCGGAGACGCCCGGCGGGCGGGCCACCGCCCGCACCACGACCTGGGCGGCGTCGCTCACGTGCAGGTAGTCGCGACGCTCCAGCCCGTCCCCCGCGATGGTCGCCGGCAACCCGGCCAGCCCGGCACGGACGAACGCCGGCACCGACCGCGGCACCGTCTCCCCCGCCCCGTACAGCGTCGTGAACCGCAGCACCGTGGCAGCCGGCCCACCCTCGCCGGCCACCACCCGCAGCAGGTCCTCCACCGCCAGCTTGGCCGCCCCGTAGGCGTCGTCCGGCGTCGGCCGCAGGCACTCGTCCACCGGCCCGCCCGGGTCGTGCCCGTACACCCCCACCGTGCTGCCCAGGACGACGTGCCCGAGCCGGTCACCCAGCGCCGCGAGCAGCTCCAGGGTCCCGGCCTCGTTCACCACCGCCTCGTGGCGCGCACGGGCCGTCGGCGTCCCCGTCCCCGGCGCTGGAGGCGCGTACGCCAGGTGCACCAGGTGCTCGGTCCCCGCCGCGCGGCGGGCGAGGCGCCGTGCCGCCGCCGGCCGCCACCACTCGCCCTCCGGGATGAGCCGGACGACGCCGTCGCGGATCAACTGCCGGAGTGGTTCCCGCCAGCCGGCGTCCGACCCGACGACAGTGACCCGGCAGCCGGCCCCCACCAGCCGGGGGACGACGTACGCGCCGAGGAACCCCGTGCCACCGGTGACCAGCACCGGCGTGCCGGTCAGGTCGACGCCCGGGGGGACGTCGCCGACCGCGAACCACTCCTGGACGGTGTTGACCACGGCGGGTGACGCGCTCGTGCCGGCCACGCTCAGAGCGGGGACACCGACGACGACGCCGCGGAGGACCGGGAGCCGCACGCTCGGGCGGCGCCGGAGTAGACGAGCACGCTGCTCCTCCTGACGTCGCCGCGGCAACTGGGGGCTTCCGCCCGCGCATGATCCGGAACGCTCCCGTCCGTCCTGGAGACGTTAGGGAGGCGACACGCGATCTGAGCAGGGACGTTGGGCCCGGCTACGGCGTGGCCTCACCGGGCGTAGGCGTGGTGGGCGCCGCTGCACGACCCCGGCCCGTTGCGCGTGACCGTGCGTCAGGGACCGATCGCGCGGGCGCGATCATCCCCCGATGACCGCGGCCGCGGCGGGCGCGCGACGTCGTCGCCGCCGACCCGCGCGGCACCCGCCGGGACCGCGGCCGGGGCCCCGGGTGCATCCGGGCGCCGGGTGCGGGCAGATCCGGGCCCGGCCAGCTCGACCCGCAGCGCGGCGGCGAACCGGCGGGCGGACTCCAGCGCCGGCACGCTCGCCCGCCCGACCGGGACGCCCAGCACCCGGCTGCGCTCGACCAGGTGGTCGCCGACGGTGAGGTGCACCCGGCGGCGGCCACCGCCGATCTCCTCCCACGCCACCTGCAGGGCCATCTGCCGTTCGAACCCGCCCGGCCCCTGGGCCACGTAGCGGACCAGCGACCCGGTGGCCCGGGTCTCGCTGATCGTCGTCCGCAGGTACCGGCGCCCGGCCTCGGCGGCCCGCCGCCCGGCCGCGCGGATCTCCGCCGGCCCCAGTTGCGTCTCCACCGTGAACGCCACGGCGGCGACGTCGTCCTCGACTGCCACCTGCTCCCCCGTTGCCCCCGTGCCGGCGCCGTACGACGCCGTCGTGCCTCCGACACTCAGCGTAGGGGCGACGCTCGCGGAACGACGCGGTTCCGTTCCCGGGCGCGACCGAGTCGTGACCTCGCCGCACTCATCCGTCCGGGTGGCGACGCCTCCACGCTCCCAGGGACACCGGCCACGCGCCCCTGTCGCCGCGAGCGACGCGCCGACTCCCGGCCACCCGCCGGCACGCCGGTTCCGACCGGCGGCCTCCCGGCGTTCGCCCGTCCGGGTGGACGTGCCGCGGATCCGTTCAGCTCCGGGGACACCCTGCCGATGTCCTTCGACATGGACACGGTCTACGACCTGACGCGCGCCGTCTCGCCGGTCGGCGCCCCGCCGCAGGACGACGTCACGAGCCTCCTGCCCGGTCCGGACTCCGTCCTCGCCCACCTGACCGAGCGCCTGGCCGCCGCCACGGAGGTCCCCGGCGCCCTGATCGTCATCGGGCTGCTCCGCGGCGACGACACGGGGCCCGCCGCCGCGACGTCCCGGGCCACCGCCACCGCGACCGTGGCCCGCTCGGTGCGTGGGGACGACTGGCTGGGCCGCTCCGGCCCCGACGAGTTCGCCCTCCTGCTCGGCGGGGGCCTCGGGGGAGCCATGACCGCCGCCGCGCGCGTCGTCCGTGCGGTCAGCGCCCTGGCCACCACGGGGCTCGGTGTCTGCGCCGGCGTCACGGTCCTCGAGGCCGGCGTCCCCGCCGAGGACGTCCTCCGCCGGGCCCGTGCCGGACTCGCCGCGGCGACCGCCGCCGGCACCGGAGCGGTCTGCGTCAGCTGATCCGTCGGTCCCGCGACCGGCGCCGGCGCGCGCGGCGCAGTGCCGCCCAGGAGACGACGCCGAGCAGCACGAGCCCGGTCACCCAGCCGACGACCTCGGGCGCCGGGCCGCCGACCGCCGTCCACAGCCCATGGCCGACGACGTAGCCCAGCACCACGACCAGCAGCGCCGGTACCGCGAGGACGAGGACGAACACACCCGCCCTTCGGCCCGGGAGTCCCCGCCGGACGCGCTCAGCGGGTGATCGTGCCCGCGTCCTCGCGTGCCCTGATCCGCTCCCGCTGCGGCACCACGATGTACTTGGGGTCTTTCGTGCTGGCGATGCCCGCCTCGAACACCCCGAACCGGGTCAGCAGCGACCCCGCCGCCAGCAGCACGCCCGAGGCCACGGCGCCCAGCCGCCGGCGTCCCGCGACGACGGTCAGCGCCGCCCCGGCCGCGGTGCATGCCTTCGCCGCCCGCATCAGGGCCCCGGGCCGCCCCTCGTGGTAGGGCTCGCTGACGATCCCGTGGTCGTTCTCCACCCGGTGCGTCACGGCCAGCTCGACCACGGCCCCGGCGACGGCCATCTTGCGGGCCGGGCCGGCCTCGGCGACGGGGCTCAGCGCCATGGCGATCCCACCGCCGGCGGCCATCCCGGAGGCCCCGAAGAGGTAGGGCAACTGGGTGTGCGCCGCGTGCCAGGACGGGACGGCGGTGTTGGCCAGCAGCACCCCGGTGTAGGAGGCCAGCGGCCCGCCGAACACCGCCGCCACCGCGCCGCCGAACCGCTTGAGCCGCGGGAACCAGCCGAGCAGCTCGACGGCCGCCGTCGCCCCGGCCGCGGCGCTGAACGGCGAGAGGATGTAGGTGCCGACCGACAGTGGCGACGTCGGCTTGAGCACCCGGAGCATGTGCAGGAACCGCTCGGGCCGGCCGAGGTCGTGGATCAGGAAGACCACCGATGCGATCGCCCCGCCGCCCGAGACCAGCCGGGTCACGCGGGTCAGCTGCGGGCGGTCGGTGAGGTCGGCGATCGCGCCGAGGATCGACGAGGACCCGGCAGCACCGCCGAGGAAGAGGTACAGCGGGACGTCGGGGCTCTTCCACACCGGTGTCTTGACGATCTGCCGTCCGTAGTACGAGGAGAACTCGGCCTCCTCGACCATCGGCACCTCGCCGCCCGGGCGGCCGCCGCCCCGACGACGACGTCGCTTGCCGGTCGCCGTGACGTCCGAGCCCCCGGCCCGGCGCCAGCCCGCACCCGGCGTGGCGGCCTCGTCGCTCATCGGGGCCTCCTCGAGCCGAGGACGGCCGACAGCGCCACGCCGACGATCATCGCCGCGGCGGCCCCGGCGGCCCGCCACATCGCCGGGAGGTCCCGGGTGGTGACGATCGGGTCCGGCGGCAGCCCGTAGACCTCCGGCTCGTCGAGCAGCAGGAAGAACGCACCGTTGCCGCCGACGCCGTCGTCCTCGTCGCGCCCGTAGAGCCGGGCGGTCTCCACGCCCTGCGCCTTGAGCGTGGCCAGCCGCGCGTCGGCCCGGGCCTGCAGCTCGTCGAGGTTGCCGAACTGGATCGACTGGGTGGGGCAGGCCGAGGCGCAGGCCGGCTGCAGCCCGTCGGTCAGCCGGTCGTAGCACAGGGTGCACTTGAACACCCGGCCGTCGTCCTTGCGCTGGTTGATCACGCCGTAGGGGCAGGAGGCCACGCAGTAGCCGCAGCCGTTGCAGATGTCACCCTGGACGACGACCGTGCCGAACTCGGTGCGGAACAGCGCGCCGGTCGGGCAGACGTCCAGGCACCCGGCGTGCGTGCAGTGCTTGCACACGTCGGAGCTCATCAGCCAGCGGATCTGCTTGTCGGTGCCGCTCTGCCCGGTCTGCGGGTCGAACTCGGAGAGCGCCTCGGCGTTCAGGACGCTCGACTGCTGCGCCGTCGCCAGGCTCTCGTCGTTCGGCCCGTCGGTGACCGAGCGACCCGCGTCCTGCCGCGTGTCCCCCGGCCGGCCGAAGGTCGGCATCGGCAGGTCGACGGTGCGCACCTGCTCGATGAAGGCCACGTGCCGCCAGCTGTTGGCGCCGAGCTGCCCGGTGTTGTCGTAGGACATCCCGGACAGCCCGATGACGTCCCGCGTGCCGTGCGAGTCGTCCATCGGCAGGAGGTTCCACTCCTTGCACGCCACCTCGCAGGCCTTGCAGCCGATGCACACCGAGGTGTCGGTGAAGAAGCCGACCCGCGCCGGGTGGTCGGCGTCGTAGCCGGCCTCCGCCTGGACGTCGGGCAGCGGCCCGTACAGCCGGTTCTCCGGGTCCCGCCCGGTGAAGGCCGGACTCGCCGAGCTGATCGAGGTCACGCCGGCCTCCTCTGTCCTCCGCTGACCGATCCGGTGCCGTGCAGAGTCACAGCGTCGACCCCTCGCCGGCCTCGGCCGCGACCGGGTCCCGGCCGTTGAGGCCCACGCGCCCAGACTCCACCCCGGCCCGCCGCCGGTACCCCTCCACGAACTCGACGAGCTCCGGACCGCGGGGGCGTCGTCCGGGCCGGATGTCGGCGGTGCTGACCTTGTCCTCCTGGATGTGCGTGTTGGGGTCGAGCACGATGCCCAGCAGGTCGTTGGCGGTGTCGCCGGTCGAGATGCCGCTGTAGGACCAGTGGTAGGGCATCCCGATCTGGTGCACGACCTGGCCGTCCCGCAGCCGGATCGGCCGCACCCGCTCGGTGACCAGCACCTTCGCCTCGATCGCCGTCCGCGCGCTGACCAGCGTGGCGTACTCCCCGTTGCGCAGCCCGCGCAGCTCGGCGAGCTCCGGGCTCACCTCGACGAAGAACTCCGGTTGCAGCTCGGCGAGGTAGGGCAGCGTGCGGCTCATCCCGCCGGCGGTGTGGTGCTCGGTGAGCCGGTAGGTGGTCACCTGGAACGGGAAGACCTCGCTCAGCGGCGGGTTCTCCCGGTTCCACGGACCCGGGATGCGCTCGACCGTCGGGTTGGCCTGCTGCTTGTACAGGGCGTTCTCGACGACGGACTCCGCCGGCTCGTAGTGCGTCGGCAGCGGGCCGTCGACCAGCCCCGCGGGCGCGAACAGCCACGCCTTGCCGTCGCCCTGCATGACGAACGGGTCGGTCCCGGCGATCGCGTCCTGCGCCCGCGCGCCGTCGGGCGGCACGTAGTCCGGGCGCTTGGTCGCCTCGAAGTCCGGGTTGTCCGCGCCGGTCCAGCGACCGGCCTGCTCGTCCCAGTACACGTACTTCTTGCGCTCGCTCCACGGCTTGCCGTCCGGGTCGGCCGAGGCGCGGTTGTAGAGGATCCGCCGGTTGTACGGCCAGGCCCAGCCCCACTCGGAGGCCACCGGGCCCTGCTCGCGGCCGGGCTTGCGGCGGGCGGCCTGGTTCACCTCGTCGGCGTAGACGCCGGAGTAGATCCAGCAACCGCAGGACGTCGAGCCGTCGTCCTGCAGGTCCATGTACCCGGAGACGGCGCGCCCGTCCGGGCCGGTGCCGTTGATCTCCCGCAGAACGGCGTCGGCGCTCGGCTCCTGGTCGGGGCCGTGCGTCGGGTAGTCCCAGGTGAGGTCGAGCAGCGGGCGGTCCCGCGGGTCGGTGGAGTCCGCCAGCCGCTCCCGGAGGATGCGGCCGAGGTGGAAGTAGAACCACAGGTCGCTCTTCGCGTCGCCCGGCGGGTCCACCGCCTTGTGGCGCCACTGGAGCAGCCGCTGGGTCTGGGTGAAGGTCCCCTCCTTCTCCGCGTGCGAGGCCGCGGGCACGAAGAACACCTCGGTGGCGATCGACTCGGGGGACAGCTCCCCGGTCTCGATCTCCGGGGACTCCTTCCAGAAGGTCGCCGACTCGATCAGCTGCAGGTCGCGGACGACCAGCCAGTCGAGGTTGGCCAGCCCGAACCGGTTCATCCGCCCGTTCGGGTGCCCGACCGTCGGGTTCTCCCCGACCAGGAAGTAGCCCGAGACCTTCCCCTCGATCATGTCGGCGATCGTCCGGTAGGAGCTGTGGTCGCCGTCGATCTTCGGGAGGTGGTCGAAGGCGTAGTCGTTCTCCGCCGTCGCCGCGTCACCCCACCAGGCCTTGAGCAGGTTGACCATGTAGGTGCGCTTGTTCCCCCAGAACCCGGCCTTGCCGGCGGCGTCGGCGCAGTACTCGTCCAGCGTCTGGTGCTGCAGCGCGTGCGGCATGGGCAGGTAGCCCGGGAGCAGGTTGAACAGCGTCGGGACGTCGGTCGAGCCCTGGATGCTGGCGTGCCCGCGCAGCGCCAGGATCCCGCCGCCGGGACGGCCGATGTTGCCCAGCAGCGTCTGCAGGATCGAGCAGGTGCGGATGTACTGCGCACCGACGCTGTGCTGCGTCCAGCCCACCGAGTACACCCACGCCGTCGTCCGCTCGCGGTTGCTGTTCTCGGTGACCCACCGGGCGACCTGGAGGAAGACCTCCGGCTCGACGCCGCAGACCTCCGAGACCATCTCCGGGGTGTAGCGGTCGAAGTGCCGCCTGAGGATCTGGAACACCGTGCGCGGGTGCTGCAGCGTCTCGTCGCGCTTCGGCTTGGCGGCGATCGGCGGCCCCCCGCTGCCGGCCGCCTGCGCCCGGTCGGCGTGCTTGACGTCCGGGTGCTGCTCGGTGGCCTCCTGCTCCGCGGCCTCCGCCGGGTCGTCGGAGGAGGCGTGCGGCGGCTCCTCCGGCTCGTACTGCCAGCTGGCCTCGTCGTAGGTGCCGTTCGCCGGGTCGAAGCCGGAGAAGATGCCGTCGAGGTCCTCGGCGTCGACGAACTCCTCGCCCACCAGCGCCGCGGCGTTGGTGTAGGCGACGACGTACTCCTTGAAGTACAGCTCGTTGTCGAGCACGTACCTGATCAGGCCGCCGAGGAACGCGATGTCGGTGCCGACGCGCAGCGGCACGTGCAGGTCGGCGATCGCGCTGGTCCGCGTGAAGCGCGGGTCGATGTGCACGACCTTGGCCCCGCGCGCCTTGGCCTCGGTCACCCACTGGAAGCCCACCGGGTGGCACTCGGCCATGTTCGAACCCTCGATGACGATGCAGTCGGAGTTCGCGAGGTCTTCCAGGGTGTTGGTGGCGCCGCCACGTCCGAACGAGGTCCCCAGACCGGGGACCGTGGCGGAGTGCTATATGCGGGCCTGGTTCTCGATCTGGATCGCGCCCAGGGCGCTGTAGAGCTTCTTCATGAGGTAGTTCTCCTCGTTGTCGAGGGTCGCCCCTCCGAGGCTCGCTACTCCCATGGTGCGGTTGACGCGCTTGCCGTCGTGCTCGTCCTGCCAGCCCTTGCGGCGGGCCTCCAGCACCCGGTCGGCGATCATCTCCATCGCCGTGTCCAGGTCGAGGTCCTCCCACTCCGTCCCGTACGGACGGCGGTACTTGACCGTGGTGACCCGGGTCGGGCTCGTGACCAGCTGCTTGCTCGCGCTGCCCTTCGGGCACAGCCGGCCGCGGCTGATCGGCGAGTCGGGGTCGCCCTCGATCTGGACGATCTGCTCGTCCTGCACGTAGATCCGCTGCCCGCAGCCGACCGCGCAGTACGGGCACACGCTCTGCACGACGCGGTCGGCGGTGGCCGTGCGGCTCACCACGTTCTCGGTCGCCTTGCTGCGGGCAGCCCTGCCACGTCCGAGCGGGTCCGGGCCGGTCAGCTGCCGGAACACCGGCCACGCGTCTAGCCAGGTCTTCACGACCGTGACTCTGCCACCCCGGAGGTGATCCGGCCCGTCGGAGCCGCCTCGCGTGCCTGGTCACCGCGCCGTCCCCGCCCCCGCCTCCCGTCGAGGAGGCACCGGTGCGCGAGGACCTCGTCGGCAGCGGGCCCACCCCGGGCACGGGCGCCCGCCCCTTCCGGGTGAGCCGCCCGCACACGCGCCTCCAGCGCCGCCCGGACGCGCCCGATGACAGCACCGTGACCTCCGCACGCGTCCTCCCCGGACCGGCCGCCGCCCCGGCGTCCCGGCCGCTGCGCGGCCGCGCCGGCCTGCCGCTGGTGGGAGCACTCGCCGTGGTCGCCGTCATCACGTCGCTGACGGGGCCGTCGGTCCTGGAGCAGTCCTCGGGGCTGGCCGCGGCCGTCTCCGGCTGCCTGTACCTCCTCCTGCGCGCCGGGGACAGTGCCGCCCCGTCCGGTTGGCGCTGGTACGCGGGTGCCACGGGCCTCTGCGTCGCGGGGGGGATCCTGGTCGAGGCCGTCACCGGGCAGCCGGCGAGCTCGGTGCTCGGCGTCCTGCCCGGCAACCTGCTCACGATCGTCGCCCTGGTCCGGCTGCGCGACCACCGGTGCCGGGCGACCGACCGGACCCGGCTGGTCACCACGTCGACGTTGTTCTTCGTCGCGGCCCTCCTGGCCCTGCACGTGGTCCTGCACCTGGTCCCCGGGCACGGGGACGCGGGGCTGCTCGGTCTCGCCGTCACGGTCGTCCCGGTGGTGCTGGCGTCGAGCACCGCGGCCGCCCTGGTCTTCGCCGGTACGACCGCGCCGGGACGCTCGCGGGTCGCCGCCCTCCTGCTGACCTCCCACGGGCTGACGGCCGGCGCCGGCGTCCTCCGGGTGCTCGCCTGGGGCACGTCGTCGGAGGTCCTGATGGCGGGGGTGCGGCCGGCCACCGTGCTGGCGCTCGTCGTGCTGTGCCTGGCCTGCCGGGCCGACGTCCGGCGAGGGGGCACGACGGGTTGCGAACCACGGGAGCGCGCGACCGGGGCCGCGAGCGCCCTCCTGCCGCACGCCATGGCCCTGGTCGCGGGCTCCATGCTGCTCCTGCAGACGTCGGTGGCCGAGGCGCGCGACCACCACGGCACGGTGCTCGGCATCACCGGGCTCGGCGCCGTGCTGGCACACCAGACCGTGATGTGGCGGACCCAGCGGCGACTCACCGGCGCCCTGCTGCGCAGCGAGTCCTGCTTCCGGACGCTCGTGCGCAGCAGCGCCGACCCCGTCGTGATCCTGGACGGCGGACTGCGCGTCAGCTTCGCCTCGGGGGCCCTCCGCGAGCTGCTGGGCCGCGACCCCGACGCCGCCGTCGGCCGGCCCATCGCCGAGGTCGTCCACCCCGCCGACGCCCCGGCCCTCTTCGACGCCCTGACCGGCCCGGTCCCCGACTCCGCCGTCCGGACCGTGCGGGTCCGGCACGCCGACGGCGGCTGGCGGCTCATCCAGGCCACCGTGCGCGACCTGCGCAACGACCCCGACGTCGGCGCGCTCGTCCTCTACTGCCGCGACGTGACCGGCACCGTGCCCGGCGCGGACGCCGACCCGGCGCTGGTGGAACTCTGCCTCGCCGACCCGGTCACCGGGCTGCCCAACCGGACGGCGCTGCTCCGGCGGCTGGCCGCGCTGCGGCTCGAGGCCGGGGGGCGCCCGCGGGCACTGGCCCTGCTCGGCGTCCCCGGCCTGACCGGTCTCCCGGCCGAGGACGCCGCCGGCACCCTGCGTGCGCTCACCACCCGGCTGACGCGGGTGCTGCGTGCCGAGGACTGGCTGGCCCGCACCAAGGACGGCGACTTCGTCGTCGTCGCCTCCGGCAGCGTGGCCGACGCCGAGGTGCTCGCCGCCCGGCTCGTCGCGGCCGCGGGCACCGACCTGGCCGTCGCCGCGGGCGTCGCCGCGCTGCCCGACGACCTCGACCCCGGCGAGGCCCTGCGGCACGCCGACCTCGCGCTGCGTGCCGCCGGCCGCGGCCGGGTGCACCGGTACGACGACGCCGTGCGGCAGGAGCGCGACCGCCGCGACGCCCTGCGCGCCGACCTCGCCGGCGCCCTCGACCGCGGCGAGCTGCGCCTGGTGTTCCAGCCCGTCGTCGACCTGGTGCTCCGGCGCACGGTCAGCGTCGAGGCGCTGCTGCGCTGGCGGCACCCCGTCTTCGGGGAGGTCTCCCCCGCGGAGTTCGTGCCGCTCGCCGAGGAGTCGCCGCTCATCTCGGAGCTGGGCCGGTGGGTGCTCGCCCGCGCCTGCGCGACCGTCGCCGCGATGCCGGACCCCGAGCTGGCCGTGGCGGTCAACGTGTCGGCCCGGCAACTGCACGGCGGTTCCCTCGTCGCCGACGTCCTGGCCGCACTCGACGCCAGCGGGCTGCCGGCCCGGCGGCTGTTCCTCGAGCTGACCGAGTCGATGCTGCTGGACGACGAGGCGGTGACGGAGGAGCTCCAGGCGCTGCGGCAGGTGGGCATCCGCATCGCGGTCGACGACTTCGGCACCGGGTGGTCCTCGCTGGCGTACCTGGTGGGCCTGCCGGTCGACACCCTCAAGATGGACCGCCAGTTCCTCGCCGACGTCGAGCACGACCAGCAGCGGCAGGCGCTGTGCCGGGCCGTGCTGCACCTGGGCGCCAGCATCGGCCTGCCGGTCGTGGTCGAGGGCGTGGAGAGCGACGCCGAGGCCGCGCTGCTGCGCGACATGGGCCACCGCTACCTGCAGGGCTTCGCGCTCTCCCGCCCGCTCGAGGCCGACCGGCTGGCGGCCGGCCCCCTGCCGACCGGCCTCCCGCTGACCGTCGACCGCTGACGTCGGCACCTCTGGTCGACGATGACGCCGCGCCCGGTGATCGGGGTCTCCCCGGAGGGGGTCGTCCGGTCCCGGAACGTCACCGGTGAGGTCGATACTGGGCCGGTGGGTGACCCGGAGCTGCACTTCCTCGGCCACTCGACGGTGCGCGTCGAGCTGGCCGGGCACACGGTGCTGACCGATCCCCTGCTCACCGGCCGCGTCGGCCCGCTGCGCCGCGTGGTCCCGGCTCCCGAGCCGAGCGCCTGGGCCGGTGTCGACCTCGTGCTCGTCAGCCACCTGCACGGCGACCACCTGCACCTGCCCTCACTGCGACTGCTGGGGCCCGACGTGCGCATCGTCGTCCCCCGCGGCGCCGGCGAGTGGCTGCGCTCCCGCGGGTTCCGGCACGTCGTCGAGGTGCTGCCGGGCGAGGGGTTCACCCACGGTGCCCTGCGGGTCACCGCCGTCCCCGCCGACCACACCGGCCACCGCTGGGGGCCGCGGTCCACCCACGGGCCCGACACCCGGGCCGTCGGCCACCTGGTCGAGGGCGCCGGGCGGACGGTGTACGTCAGCGGTGACACCGACCTCTTCGACGAGATGTACCTGCTGGGTGAGCGCGGTCTCGACGTCGCGCTGCTGCCGGTGTGGGGCTGGGGCCCCTCGCTCGGGCCGGGCCACCTCGACCCGGACGGCGCGGCCGAGGCCACCGAGCGGCTGCGTCCGCGGGTCGCCGTGCCCGTGCACTGGGGCACCCTCGCGGTCCCCGGCGCACGGGTGCTCCCCGGGCTGCGCGGCCGGATGCGCCCGCTGCTGACCGAGCCGCCGCGCGCCTTCGCCGCCGCCGTCGCCGCCCGCGGGCTGGCCACGCACGTGGCGGTCACCGAGCCCGGGCAGCCGGTCGTGCTGCCGGCAGCGGCGGGGACGACGTGAGCGCGCTCGCCGCGTGGGCCGACGGGTCGGCGATCGGCTACCCGGTGCTGTTCGGCGGAGTGCTGCTCGGCTCGATCGTCCCGGTCGTGCCGACCGGCGCGGTCGTCGGCGCGGGCGCCGCGTTCGCCATGACCGCCTCCGGGCTGAACCTGCCGCTGGTCGTCCTCGTCGCCACCCTCGCCGCCTGGACCGGCGACGTGCTCACCTTCGCGATCTGCCGGTTCGGCGGGCCGGCGGCCGTGCGCTGGGTGGCCCGCGGGCAGCACGCGGACCGGATCGAGGAGGTCCGCGGGCAGTTCCACCGCCACGGCTGGCAGATCGTCGTCGTCGGCCGGATGCTGCCCGCCGGGCGCATCCCGGTGCTGCTGGCGGCCGGCGCCCTGGCCTACCCGTGGCGGCGACTGCTCCCCGCCTCGCTGCTGGCCGCGTTCCTCTGGGCGGTGGCGTACGCGCTGCTCGGGGTGGTCAGCGGCGGCATCTTCGACTCCCCGCTCACCGCCGTCCTGCTGGCCACCGTGCTCGTGCTCGTCGTCGGCGCCGTGCTCAACGTGGTGAGCGGGCGCCGCCGCAGGTCGGCACCCGAGGGGCAGCCGGCCGAGCCCACGTCCTGCGGACCGGCATGAGCCGACCCGCCTCCTCCGGCCGGGTCCTCCAGCGCGGCCGGACGCCGGCCCGCGTGCTGCTCACCTGGGCCGCCACCACCGCCGCGCTGGTCGTCCTCGACGACTGGCTGCGCGACTTCACGATGACGTCGTGGTGGCAGCCGCCGGTCATCGCGCTGCTGGTCGGCCTGCTCACCGCGGTGGTGTGGCCGCTGGTCATGCGGGTCGTGCTGCCGCTGGCCTTCTTCACCCTCGGGCTGGGCAGCTTCCTGCTGCTGGGGGCGGCGGTGCTGGGGCTGTCCTTCCTCGTCCCCGGTGTAGTCGTCGAGAACCTGCGCACCGCCGTCTGGGTCGGCATCGGCCTGGCCGGCGTCTCCGGCGTGGTCAGCAGCGTGCTGGCCATCGACGAGGACGAGCTGTTCTTCCGCCGCGCCCGCCGCCGCGCCCGGCCGACGGAGCAGAACGGCCCGAGCCCGCCCGGCATCCTGTTCCTGCAGATCGACGCGCTGTCGTTCGACACCGCCCGCCGTGCGGTCCGCGACGGGTCGATGCCCACCCTCGCCGCCTGGCTGCGTCAGGGCAGCCACACCCTGACCTCGTGGCACACCGACTGGAGCTCGCAGACCGGCGCCGCCGTCTGCGGCATCCTGCACGGCTCCAACCACGACATCCCCGGCTTCCGCTGGTACGACAAGGACCGCGACCGCATCGTCCGCGTGTCCTCCCCCGTCGACGCCGCCGAGATCGAGCGCGCGCACTCCGACGGCCGGGGGCTGCTGTCCGGGGGCGGCGCCAGTCGCGGGAACCTGTTCACCGGCGACGCCACGCACGTGAGCCTGACGATGAGCTCGCTGGCGCACGTGGTGCCCGCGGCCAGCCGCCGCCCGCGGCGGGCCCGGGAACGGGTGGGTTCGGGCTACTACGCGTACTTCGCCAGCCCGGTGAACGCGCTGCGCACCATCGCGGTGTCCGCCGTCGACATCTACCGCGAGCTGGTCGCCGCCGCCCGGGAGCGCCGCGACGACGTCCGGCCCCGCGTCTCCCGTGGCGGCATCTACCCCCTCGCCCGACCGGGGACGACGGTCATCTCCCGCGACGTCGTCGTCTTCGCGCTGCTCGAGGACATGCTCGCCGGCCGTCCGGTCGCCTACGCGGACTTCCTCGGCTACGACGAGGCCGCCCACCACGCCGGGCTGGAGCGGGCCGACAGCCTGGCGGTGCTGCGCAGCATCGACCAGCAGATCGGCCGGCTGCACCGCGCGGCCCAGCTGGCCCCGCGGGAGTACCACCTGGTGTGCCTCTCCGACCACGGGCAGACCCAGGGCGAGGCGTTCACCGCCCGCTTCGGGGAGTCGATCGAGGAGCTGGTCGGCCGGCTCTGCGGCGGGTCCGGCGGCCTGACCGAGCCGCACCTGACCGGCCCGCGGGACAGCCGCCGGCTCACCGAGGGCTGGCAGGTCGGCGCCGCGCTGGCCGAGGGCGGCCCGATCGCCCGCCGGCTGCGCGAACGGGTGGAGCGGGCGGAGCGCGTGCCGCACTCGCACGAGCTGCCGGCCGACCGGGAGGGTGGCGCGCCGCGGGTGGCGCCGGGGGTGGTGGTCGCCGTCTCCGGCCACACCGCGATGGTGTCCTTCGCCGACATCCCCGGCCGGGTCTCGCTGGAGGAGATCGAGCGGCACTGGCCCCGGCTGCTGCCGGGCCTGGTCGACCACGACGGCGTGGGCTTCCTGCTCGTGCACTCGGAGGAGTACGGGCCGGTGGTGCTGGGCCGGAACGGCGTGCACCGGCTCGCGGCGGGGCTGGTCATCGGCGAGGACCCGCTCGCCCCCTACGGGGAGCACGCGGCCCGCCTGGTGGCCCGCGCGTCGACGTTCCCGCACTGCGCCGACGTCGTCGTCAACAGCCGCTACGACCCGGACACCGACGAGGCCTCGGCGTTCGAGCCGCACGTCGGGTCGCACGGTGGGCTGGGCGGGCCGCAGCAGCACGGCTTCCTGGTGCACCCGCGGTCGTTCCGCCCGCCCGGCGAGGTCGTGGGGGCCGAGGCCCTGCACCGGGTGTTCCGCGGCTGGCTGACCGACCTCGGGCACCCCGAGCCGACCACGGACGACGCGGCCGTCGGCCCGCTCAGCGCCACCGCCCTGCACCCCTCCCGCGCACAGGTGTGACCCCGGGCCGGACAGTGGATGACGTCCTCGTGAACTCGGTCGCGGCGGATGGACCCCGGCCGACGCCGTCCCGGAAGGTAGGGCGATGAGACCCGACGCGCGCGCCTGGTTCCGCAACCGCACGACCTCCGCACCGTCGCTGGGCGCCCTGGACCTGGACGCGCTGCTGCGCGCCAAGCGTCGCGGGCAGCACCGGGTGAGCGTCGTCCTCCCCGCGCGCGACGAGGAGGCCACCGTCGGCCGGCTGGTCAGCGACCTGCGCGAGCACTGGGTCCTCGGGACGCCGCTGGTGGACGAGCTGCTCGTCGTCGACTCCGACTCCACCGACGCCACGGCGCGCGTGGCCCGGGCCGCCGGCGCCGACGTCGTCGCGAGCGCGGACGTGCTGCCCGGCCACGGCAGCCGCCCCGGCAAGGGCGAGGCGCTGTGGAAGTCGCTGGCCGCGACCACCGGCGACCTGGTCGTGTTCCTCGACGCCGACCTCCTCGGCGACGTCACCCACTACGTGCCCGGCCTCCTCGCGCCGCTGCTCACCGAGCCGCAGGTCAGCTACGTCAAGGGCTGCTACACCCGGCCGCTCGAGGTAGACGGGAGCAGCGTCCCCGCCGGCGGCGGGCGGGTCACCGAGCTGACCGCGCGGCCGCTGCTCAACGCGCTGTGGCCGGAGCTGGCCGGGTTCGTGCAGCCGCTCGGCGGGGAGTACGCCGGACGGCGGTCGGTGCTCGAGCAGGTGCCGTTCGTCTCGGGGTACGGGGTGGAGGTCGGGCTGCTGGTCGACCTGCTGGCCCTCGCCGGCCTGGGCGCGCTCGCCCAGGTCGACCTCGGGGAGCGGCGGCACACCTCGCAGAGTCAGGAGGCGCTCGGGCGGATGGCCGGGCAGGTGGTGTCCACGGTGCTGTCCCGCGCCGGGCAGGGGGCGGCCTCGCTGCGGGACGGCGCGGGCGGCCTGCTCACCCAGTTCCGGCACGACGGCTCCGGCTTCGTGCCGCACAGCACACCGGTGGCGGTCGACGAGCGCCCGCCGATGGTCACCGTGCCCGAGTACCGGGGGCTGCGCGCCGACGTGGTCGGCTGAGCCCGGGAGCCGGCCTCTCCGAGCACTCCTCCACGACGCCGGCTCAGACGGCCGCACCCTCGCGCGTCGGCTGCAGGATCGGCAGCAGCACGTCGTCGACGACCCGCCGCACCTGCTCGGTGGTCATGACCCCGGCGCTGGAGGTGAACCGCTGCCACCAGAAGGCCTCCAGCACCGAGCCGAGCAGTGCCAGGCGCGACTCGGGGACCTCCTCGCCGCGCTCGGCCTGACGGGCGCCGAGGGTCGACACCGCCGCGGCCAGCGGCCGGACCAGGGCGTCGTCGAGGCCGGCCTGCAGGTCCTCGTCGTGCCGCGCGGCCCCGACCAGGCTGGCGGTGGCCCGCTCCTCGCGGTCCAGCGGCCGGCGCCAGCGGTCGACCAGGCCGGCGAGGTCGTCGCGGAGGGAACCGGTGTCCGGGGGGATCCGCACGAGGGTGAACCGGCTCAGGGCGTGCCGGGCCATCGCCGCCATGGTGGGCCACCGCCGGTAGATGCCGGCCTTCCCGGCGCGGGCACGGGCGGCGACCCGGTCGCTGTTGAGCTTGCCCCAGCCCTCCTCGGCCAGGATGTCGACGGCGACGGAGAGCAGCTGGTCGGACAGTTCGGCACTGAGTGGGCGCCCCGGCGTTCCCGTCACGCTGCGCCCCGTTCACAGGTGGACATCACCGCGACATCGTGGACGTTCATCGGGGTCACCACAATGACCCCGGCACGAACTCGCAGGCTTTTTCTTGAGAGTCTCAACCATGTGCGCTGAGCGCACACGTCGGGCCCACCCGATCAGGCGCCGGCGGCGCTCTCCACGTGTACCTGCAGGCTCGCGCCGTCGTCGGCCAGCCAGCCCTTGCGGGCGGCGTACTCCACCATGCCGTCCCACTGCTGCGCCCAGTCCGCGGCGCCGGCCTGCGGTTCGGCGGCCGCCCGCAGCGCCGCGACGTCCAGGAAGCCGGTCTCGGCGTCCTGCAGCCGGCCCAGCCCGGCGTCCCGCAGGACCCGGTCGGCCTCCTCGTCGGTCACCGCACCCAGGGCCAGGTGCAGCCGCTTCAGGTCGTCGACGTCGACCACCCGCACCTCGGGCAGCTCGTCGGCGCCACCCACCACCTCGACGATCATGTCGTCTCCCTCCTCGTCGGTCTCAGGCTATGGCCCCGTCCCGGGCACCGCCCCGAGCGTGCGAGCGGTGGTGAGGGCGGGGTCGTCCGTCACACGTGCCAGGGGAAGCGGGAGAAGTCGGGGGCGCGCTTCTCCAGGAAGGCGTCCCGGCCCTCGACCGCCTCCTCGGCCATGTACGCCAGCCGGGTCGTCTCACCGGCGAACAGCTGCTGGCCCACCAGGCCGTCGTCGATCAGGTTGAACGAGTACTTCAGCATCCGCTGCGCGGTGGGGCTCTTGGCGACGATCCGCCGTCCCCAGTCCAGCGCGGTCGCCTCGAGCTCGGCGTGCGGGACGACCCGGTTCACCATGCCCATCGCGTGGGCGTCCTCGGCGGAGTACTCGTCGCCCAGGAAGAAGATCTCGCGGGCGAACTTCTGGCCGACCTGCCGGGCCAGGTAGGCCGAGCCGAAACCGCCGTCGAAGCTGCCGACGTCGGCGTCGGTCTGCTTGAACCGGGCGTGCTCGGCGCTGGCCAGGGTGAGGTCGGAGACGACGTGCAGGCTGTGCCCTCCGCCCGCGGCCCAGCCCGGGACGACGCAGATGACGACCTTGGGCATGAACCGGATCAGCCGCTGCGCCTCGAGCACGTGCAGCCGGCCGCTGGACCCGGCCGCGTGCTCGTACCCGTACCTCCCCCGCACCCGCTGGTCGCCGCCGGAGCAGAACGCCCAGCCGCCGTCCTTGGGGCTCGGTCCGTTGCCGGTGAGGATCACGCAGCCCACGTCGGTCGACAGCCGCGCGTGCTCCAGCGCGGTGATCAGCTCGTCGACCGTCTGCGGCCGGAAGGCGTTGCGCACCTCGGGCCGGTCGAACGCGATGCGGACCACGCCCGCGTCGACGGCGCGGTGGTAGGTCAGGTCGGCGAAGTTGAAGCCCTCCACCGGCTGCCACGCGGCGCTGTCGAAGATCTCCGAGACGTCGTCACGCGCGGTCATCCCCCGAACCTAGTGCGCGCCGGGGCGGGCGCTCAGGGGAGGAGTCCGTCGACCGCGCCACCGACCGCGTCAGCGGCGTCACCGACCACGTCCCCCGCGGCGTCGCCGGCGCCCTCGGCCACCCCGTCGACCGCGCTCCCGACGCCGTCCAGCGGTCCGCCACCGCCACCGGCCGGGCCCCTGCCCGACGAGCCCCCGCGGGTCGGCCGGGCGCCGGTCGAGCCGTCGGCCGGCGGGGCACCGGTGGCGCCGGCGCCGGGCGGGGCGCCCCGGCCGGACGAGCCACCGGTCGTGGGCCCCGCCGTCGAGCCACCGCCCGGGCGGCTGGGGGTGCTGCCGCGGTCGGCCTCGGGCGCGGGGACGGGCGTGGGCGTGGGAACGGGCGCAGGGTCAGGGGGAGGTGCGGGCGCGCCGCGCGCCACCGGACCCCCACCCCGGGTGGGCGAGGGAGGGCTCGGCGCCGCCGCGCCCGGAGCGGGCGCCGTCGCGCCGGGCACGGCAGGCGTGCTGCCGGGAGCCCCGGGGGTCGTCCCCGGCGCCGTGGTGCCGGGCACGGCAGGCGTGCTGCCGAGAGCTCCCGGGGTCGTCCCCGGCGCCTCCGCGGCCGGCGCACCGCCCGCCGCCGCCGTCCCGGCGGGGTCACCGACGGCGGCAGGGGAGTCGGCGGCGGCCGTGTCCTCCGTGGGACCGCCCGCGGCCGCGGCGCCGTCGGGCAGCAGGCCGGCGACCACCGCGCCCACGCCGACGGCGCTGGCCGCCGCGTCCAGCCCCGGTGCGGCCGGGTCCCGGGAGCCGGCGGAGGCGCGGGCCGCGCTGCCGATGCCCCGCCCCTCACCCGCCGAGGGGGTGCCGACGGACCAGCCCGACGTGTCCGTGTCGGGGGCTCTGGTCGAGGAGGGCGCGACCACGATCATGACCAGGGCCGCGGCCAGCAGGAAGCCGGAGAGGAACAGCAGGGCCAGCGGCGCGTGGGCGCGCACGGCCTCCGGCCAGCCGCCCGACGCGTCCGCGTGGGCCGGACCGGCCAGGTGGGCCGGCGCGGCGAGGTGACGGGGACGGCGGTGCACCGGCGAGCTCCTCCGGACGACGGACTGCGGTGCCCAACGTAAGCGGGCACGCACGCAGGGGCATGTCGATCACCGGTGGGTACCGTCGGGACGTGGCCGAGCCGCCCGCCGTGCGGATCGGCACCGTGAACACCGCCTCCGGGCGTACCGCGACCGGCCGGGTCCTCGCCGGCGACGAGCTGGGCGCGGCGGTGGCGGGCCTCGACGTCGACGTCCTCGCCGTGCAGGAGGTCGACGCCGGCCAGGACCGCTCCCGGGGCAGCGACCAGGCCGCCGCCCTCGCCGCGGGGCTGGGTGCCCCCCACTGGCGCGGCGCGGCGACCCTCGTCGGCACGCCGGACCCGTTCCGCAGCTGGACGCCGGCCGCTCCCGCCCTGCGCGGCCCCGACGACCCGCACGACGGGCCGCTCTACGGGATCGCGCTGCTCAGCCGGCTGCCGGTGCGGGGGTGGTCCGTGCTGGGGCTGGGCAGCGGGCGGGCCCGGCTCCCGGTCAAGGGGCCGGACCCGCGCACCGGCGGCCTGCGCTGGTGGTGGGTGCCCGACGAGCCGCGGATCGCCGTCGCCGCCCGGCTCGACGCCGTGACCGTCGTCGCCACGCACCTGTCCTTCGCACCGCACACCGCGGTGCGTCAGCTGCGGCGGCTGCGCCGGTGGATGGCGGCCATGCCCGGCCCCGTCGTGCTGGCCGGGGACCTCAACCTGCCCGGGTCGGTGCCGGCCCGGCTGCTGGGGGCGGCCGCGCTGGTGCGCGCGCCCAGCTTCCCCGCCGTCGAGCCACGGGTGCAGCTGGACCACCTGCTGGCGGTCGGGGGCGGCCTGCGCGGCCGCGACGGCGCGGCGACCGTGCTGCCGGTGGGCGACCACCGCGCCCTCAGCGTGACCGTCTCGCCGTCCTGACCGTCGTCCCCCGCGGCGACCGACGGTGGTGGTGTCGGTCGCCCGCGGGCGCCACCAGGGCTCAGGACAGCAGGTCGTGCAGGCGGCCCAGGGACGCCTCGAAGCCCGGGTGCAGCGGCACCGAGGCGAGGTCGTCGAGGGCGATCCAGGCGACGCCGTCGCTCTCGCCGTCCAGCCGCAGGTCGCCGGGCTCGATGCTGCGGAGGGGCCGGGCCAGCACGGTCGTGTACGACCAGCCGCCGTGGTCGTCGACCGAGGACGGGCCCAGCTCCAGGTCCTGCGGCAGCAGGCCGAGCTCCTCCGAGACCTCCCGCAGTGCCCCGCGCTCCGGGGACTCCCCCGCGTGCAGCGCGCCACCCGGGGTGCCCCACGTGCCGCCGTGGTGCGACCAGCCCGCCCGGTGCTGGAGCAGCAGCTCGGTGCCCCCGGCACCGACCCGGTGCACCAGCAGCCCGGCCGCGCCGAGCAGCCCCCAGTGCCGGTGCCCGAACGAGCAGGTCACCCAGCCGTCGGTCGAGGAGAACACCGCCCCAGTGAACCCCGTGCGGAGAGCCGGAGCGCGGACACCGCACCCGTGGCGCTCCGCCCGACGCCGCATGACACGCTCGAGGGCGTGCGCGTCGCCGTCTTCACCGGGTCCCGGAGCGGGCCACCGTCCCACCAGCAGGCCGCCGCCGACCTCGCCGCGGACCTCGCCCGGGCCGGTGTCGGGATCGTGTACGGCGGCGGGCACGTCGGGCTGATGGGCGTCGTGGCCGACGCCGCCCTGGCCGCCGGGGGTGAGGTGGTCGGCGTCATCCCCCAGCACCTGGTGGACGACGAGCTGGCGCACCCCGGCCTGCCGCAGCTGGAGGTCGTCGACTCGATGCACGAGCGCAAGGCGCGGATGGCCGAGCTGGCCGACGTCTTCGTCGCCCTCCCCGGCGCGGCCGGCACCCTCGAGGAGTTGTTCGAGGCCTGGACCTGGGGGATGCTCGGCCTGCACGCCAAGCCGGTCGCGCTGGTCGACGTCGACGGCTTCTGGCAGCCACTGCTCACCCAGCTGCGCCGCATGGTGGACGACGGCTACCTCGCCCGCACCCGGTTCGACGCGCTCGGCGTGGTCACCGACGCAGCCGGCCTGCTGGCGTTCGTCTCGACGTACGAACACCCGGCCCGGAAGTGGACGCCCACCCCGCCGTGACGTGACCGCGCGGCCCGGTGCGGCACCGCGGCCCCTCGCCGCGGACCACCGCGGAGGAGCCCGGGAACCCCGGCGGAGCGCGCGGGACGGGGGCACGGCCTAGCGTCGGCGCCGTGGAGCGCTGGGACGTCGTCGTGGTCGGTGGCGGTCCGGCGGGCGCGGCGGCCGCGCTGGCCGCGCGGCGCACCGGGGCGTCGGTGCTGGTGCTCGACCGCGCCGACTTCCCGCGCGACAAGGTCTGCGGCGACGGCGTCGCCCCCGAGGCGCTCGACGTGCTGGCCGCCCTGGGCGTGGACCGGGAGGCGCTCGTGCACGGGTACCCGCCGGTGCCGCGGCTGGCGCTGCGCTCACCGGGCGGGGCCACCGTCGAGCGGGCCACGGCGCGCCCGTCGCACGTCGTCCCCCGGGCGGTGCTCGACGGCCGGCTGCTGCGGCAGGCGCTGCAGCGCGGGGCACGGTTCCGGCGGCGCACGGTCCGCACCGTCCGCGCCGACGCCGACGGCGTGACCGTGGACGGCGACCTGCGGGCGTCGGTGCTGGTGGGCGCGGACGGCGCCGAGTCCGTCGTCCGCCGGGCACTCGGCCTGGGCAGCAACCGGGCCGACCGGCTGGCCGTGGCGATCCGCGGCTACGCCCCCCAGCCGCCCGGCCCGCCCGGCACGCAGGTGCTGGTGACGACGGACCAGCGCTGGCCGGCCTACGCGTGGTCGTTCCCGCTCGGCGACGGCCGCGCCAACGTCGGGTACGGCGAGCTGGTGTCGGGCGGGGCCACCCGGGCCGACCTCGTCGACGGGCTGCACCGGCTGCTGCCCGGGGTGCAGCCAGGCCCGCTGCGGGCCCACCGGCTGCCGCTGTCCACCGGGCGGCCGCGCCAGCCCGACGGCCGGGTGCTGCTGGCCGGCGACGCCGCCTCCCTGGTCAACCCGCTGACCGGGGAGGGCATCTTCTACGCGGTCGTCTCGGGCGCGCTGGCCGGCTCTGCCGCGGCCGCCGGGCCGGACGCCGGGGCGCGCTACCGCGACATGCTGGACCGGCGGCTGGCCGCGCACCTGCGGTCCACCCGGCTGGCCTCGGAGCTGAGCCGCTGGCCGGCGGTGATGGACGCCGCCTTCCGCGCGGCCGCGGCCAGCCAGCGGGTCTTCGACGACGTGGTCCACCTGGGCCTGGCCGACGGCCGGCTGACCCTGCGCACGCTCACGGCCGCGGCGGGCCGGCTGGTCCTTCGGCGGCGCTGACCTCGACCCCGGCCGCCCCGCTCGGCGGGCCCCGTCGCCCGCCGGGCCGGGGCGGGGTGCTCAGGACGGCGGCGCGGGCGCGGGCGGGACCGTGGGCGGCGGCGTCAGGTAGGTGGCGTAGTCCTCGGCCGAGAGGGGCGCCGAGCTCAGCTGCCCCGAGGGCAGCGGTGCGTCGATCGGCTCGCCGTCCAGGGTCAGGACGACGGTGTCGACGCCCGGCACGCTGGTGGCCGACAGCACCAGCTGGGCCACCGCCCGCCGGCTCGCCGACCCGGCCGGTGCCTCCGCCGGGCCGGTGAGGTCGATCGTCGCCGTGCCGTCGGTGAGGCCGGCCACGGCGAGCTCCACGCCGGGCGGCAGCGCGGTCGACAGCTGGAGGTCCCGCTCGGCCGCCGTCGGGCCCGCGGCGAGTGCGTCGAGCAGGTCGTCCAGCCGGTCACGCGGTGACGGACCGGTCACCTCCCGGGGCCGGGGCACCAGGCTGTCGTCCGGCGCGGCCAGGTAGACCCGGGTGGGGTCGGTCTGCGGCTCGGGCGCGGCGGTCACCGAGGGCTGCGCGCTGGGCGAGGTCAGCCCGAACGGGACCTCCGACGGTGGGATCGTCTCCGCCGGCCCCCCGGTGGGCACCCCGCACCCGGCGAGGACGACGCCCAGCCCGGCCAGCCCGAGCCGCACCCCACGGGCGGTCACCGCACACCGCCGGGGAGCGACAGGGTGAAGCGCGCGCCGCCACCGGGCGCCTGGCTGCACCAGGCGGCGCCACCGTGCCGGGCCGCGATCTCGGCCACGATCGCCAGCCCCAGCCCCGCCCCGGGCAGCGACCGGCGGGCGGCGCGCGGCCCCCGGGCGAACCGCTCGAAGACCCGCTCCCGCTCCTCCACCGGGATGCCGGGTCCGGCGTCGTCCACGTCCACCACCACCGCGCCGTCCCGCCGCTGCACGGCCACGCCGACCGGCCCGCCGGCGTGCCGGTCGGCGTTGTCCAGCAGGTTGCGCACCGCCCGCTCCAGGCCGCTCTTGTCGCCGGTCACCACCGTCTCCTCGTCGGGGTCGCCCACCAGCAGGGCGGGGTCCCGCCCGGAGCCGGCCAGCACCTCGCGCACCAGGGCGGTCATCGACACCGGCGTGGACCGGTCCGAGGGCGGGGCGCCGTCGATGCGGGCGAGTTCGAGCAGGTCGTCGAGCATGCGGCGGAACCGCTCCAGCTCGCGTTCGACCAGGGCCAGCGCCTGGTCGGCCCGCGGGGACAGCTCCGCCCGCCGGGCGGCGAGCACCTCCACGCTGGTGACGACGCCGGTGAGCGGGCTGCGCAACTCGTGGCTGACGTCGCCGACGAAGCGGGCGTCGCGCTCGAGCCGGGCCGCCAGCGCGTCCACCATGCTGTTGAACCCGGCCACGATCGCCAGCAGGTCGGGGTCGTCGGTCGGCGGCAGCCGGGTGTCCAGCTGGCCACCGGCGATCCGCGTCGCCGCCCCGGCGACCTGCTCCAGCGGCTGCAGGGCCCGCCGGCTGGCCCAGCCGCCGAACGCCGCCCCCGCCGCGGTCGCGGCCAGCGCGCCCGCCCCGAGGACGACGGCCAGCGTGCGCAGCACCATCTCCAGCTCGGTGAGCGGGGAGAGCTCGTAGAACTCCACCCCGGCGGCGGGGACCGGCACCCCGACCAGCAGCGCGGGGCCGGCGGGGGTCTCGACGCGCACGGTGCCGGCCGAGCCGTCGGCGACGAGCGCGCGCAGCTCCTCGGGCACGTCCCGGGCACCGACGTCCAGGCTCGAGGAGTACCAGGAGTCCCCGCTGCGGACGACGACGTCGGCCCCGCCCGAGGGCACCATCTCGACCACCACGTCGCCGACCTCGGTGCCCGCGGTGGCCAGCCGGCTGCTGAGCACGTGGGCGTCGGCGAAGGCCTGCCGGGTGAGCGACCGCTCGCGCTGGTCGACCAGGTAGCTGCGGGCCAGCAGCCAGGTGGTGGTCACCAGCACCACCGAGACCAGCAGGGCGCCCGCGGCGAAGCCCAGGACGATCCGCGCCCGCAGCCCCCGCGACCCGAGGGCGCGGGTCACCGTGCCCTCGGTCCGCTCCCGCGGAGCGCTCCGCTCCTCGTCCGCCGGCGCGCCCCGTCGGGCTCCCGCCCCTGTCCGCTCACTGGCGATCCAGCCGGTAGCCCAGCCCCCGGACGGTCACCACGATCCGCGGCGCGCTCGGGTCGAGCTCGACCTTGGTGCGCAGCCGCCGGATGTGGACGTCGACGATCCGCTCGTCGCCGAAGAAGCCGTGCTCCCACACCCGCTCCAGCAGGGCCTGCCGGCTGAACACCCGGCCCGGGGCGGCGGCGAGCTCGCACAGCAGCCGGAACTCGGTGAGCGTGAGCGGCAGCTGCTCGCCCCCGCGGTGCACGGTGCCGCGCTCCTCCCGCAGCACCAGCGGCGCCGCGGGGTGCCGGTCGAGGACCACCTCGGCCGGCGCGGCATCCGGCGCCCCCGTGGCGCCGGAGGCCGCGCGGCGGCGCAGGGCCCGCAGGCGCGCGGTGATCTCCTTGACCTGGAAGGGCTTGGTCACGTAGTCGTCGGCGCCGGCCTCGAGCGCGGCGACGATGTCGTGGGTGTCGGCGCGGGCACTGACCACGATGATCGGCAGGTCGTGGTCCCGGCGGACCTCGCGGATGACCGCGAAGCCGTCCATCGAGCCGAGCATGAGGTCGACGACCATCAGGTCGGGTGCAGCGGTGGCGACGGCCGCGAGCGCCTCCTCGCCGCTCACGGCCTCGGCGACGTCGTAGCCCTCGTCCTCCAGCGCCCACCGCAGGGCGGTGCGGATGGGGTCGTCGTCCTCGACGACCAGCAGACGCGGAGCCACTCCCGCCATGCTGCCACCGGTCCCCGGACGTTCGGCCGGCCGTCACACGATCGCAAAGCAACGTCCAGCGGGATCTCAATCTCCTCCCACGAGGCTGTCAGTGGGCATCAGCAGGATCGGTGCCCCGACACCGAGGAGGACCGAGATGACGATGGCCGCCCCGCGGCACCGGACCGACGCCGGGACCCGGTCGGACGTGGTCACGATCCACCTCGACGACGCCCTGCTCGCCGACGGCCTCGCCGACGTGCGCTGGCTGCTGCACGACGCGCTGTTGGCCGGCGCCCGCCGCGTGGTGGTCGACGTCTCGGAGCTGAAGCACCTGTCCAGCCCCGCCGTCGCCAGCTTCCTGTGGGCGCACCGCATCTGCCGGGCGCGCGGCGGCGCGGTGGTGCTGCGCGGGGCCAACCGCCGGACCGAGGACCTCCTGCACCGCACCGGCCTCTGGCGGGTCATCGAGCTGGAGCCGACCCCCACCGGAGCGGTGGCGTGAACGCCCCGGCACTCACCGAGGTGGTCGACCGGCGGGCCGGGCTCATCCGCGCCAGCGGCCACCTGACCTCCCTCGGCGCCGACCTGCTGCGCGGCACCGCCGACGGGCTGCGCGGCAGCGGCCACGCGCGGGTGGTGCTCGACCTGCGCGGCGTGCGGGCCGCCGACGCCGACGGGCTGGACATCCTGCGGGAGATGCGGCGCGAGTTCGCCGCGGACGGCGGGGAGCTCGTCGTCCGCGCCTGAGCCCGCGGGCCGCGGTCGCCCGGGACGGCCCCGGTGTCTCCGTCAGTCCCCCGGTTCGGCCGGCTCGTCCCGCGCGGCGTCCTGCTGCCGCCGGAACCGGAGCGACTCCACCAGCACGTAGCCGAACAGGACGCTCCAGGCGAAGCTGAGGAAGCCCTCCCCCCACTCCCCGTCCACGAGGTGCAGCACCAGCTGCACGAGGCTGTAGGCGAGCGCGCCGGCGGCGAGGACCTGTACCCCCCGGTTGCCGAACCAGGGCGGGCGGGAGGGAGCGGGGGTCACGGTCCAACGCTAGCCCGGCCGACCGGGACCACCGGGGACAGCGCGCGGGGACGGACGGCACCCGGCCGGGGCCCGGTGCGCGAGCGGAGGGCGTGGGATTCGAACCCACGATGGGTTTGACCCCATAGCGGTTTTCAAGACCGCTGTCATTCGCATCTCCACTGATTCACGGCGCCTCGCGAGCCGGTGCGATGACGGTGTCACAGACTCCTGACCTGCGCAGTCACCGGTACGGGCGACGCGGCGCCGTCCGGGCCACCGGCCCTTCGACATGGGTCCCTCCGTAGACCCGTCCGTACGGACGCAGCGTACGAAGGCGCTCGGACAACGCATGATCGTTGCCCCGGCATCGGGAGCGGCGCCTGCGCCCGTTTGGATGGCGGGCGTGGCCGAGGACTACCCGACGTGGCTGTACTACCCGAACCGTGCGCAGCCGCCGGCGTGGGTCGAGACGTTCATCGAAGTCGTCTGTGATCAGCGGCCGGCCATCGAGTCCGCGAAGGTCGACCACCTGACCAGTGACGCGGTGCTGAGCCACCTGGCACCGGGGTTGGCCGCCGCGGGCTACGTCGTCGAGACGGGCAAGAAGCGGGGCGAGAAGGTCAGGCGGCCCGTGCTGTTCGGTGAACAGGGGAGACCGCGCGTCACCTACGAAGTGGACGCGGTCCACGACGAGCTCGGCATCGTGGTCGAGGTCGAGGCCGGCCGGGGCGCACGTGGGAACGCGATCTACCGGGACCTCATCAGGACCTCGTTGATCGTGGACGTGAACTACCTGGCCCTGGGGGTGATGTTGGAGTACCGCCATCTCTCCGGCGGCCGGAGGATGGCTGTCCGGAGCTTCCAGGAGGCGCGCGACCAGGTGGACGCGATCTACGCCAGCGGACAGCTCCACCTGCCGTTCGAGGGGCTGCTCCTCTTCGGATACTGAGGCTACCGGCGTCGCCCTGGCCGTCGTGCTCCCCGACCACCGACGATGACCTGTTCCTCGTCCACCGACCGCTGCCCGGCATCGACGTCGACTACGTCGCAACGTGGAAGGCGACGGAGGAGAACTACGCCGGCGGTCGCCGCCGGGCCATCGGCGTCTCCGATTTCAGGAGCACCACCTGCGGCGGCTGTTCGGCGAGACCGAGATCCGGCCCGCCGTCAACCAGGGGCGAGGTGCCCCCCACCTCGCGCAGGACGACCTGCGCGCCTTCGACGCCGAGCCCGAGATCGTCACCGGGGCGTGGTCGCCGATCCCCGGGGCAAGGTGCTCGACGCCCCGGCCATCGTCGCGATCGGGAGCGGCTGGGCCGCACACCCGGGCAGGTGGTGGAGCGCTGGCACGTCCAGCGCGGCGACGTCGTGTCCCCGAGGACGGCGGACCGGCAGCGCATGGAGGAGAACTTCGCCCTGGTCGACTTCGAGCCCGGGGCGACGACATCGCCACGTTGAGCGGCCTGGACCGGGGCGAGCGCACCGACTCCGACTCGGACACCTTCCACTACATCCCCTCGTTGGCCGCGCTGGAGCTGGCCCCCAGGATGACCACCACTACGACCGCCGCACCCGCGACCGCGGAGGACCCGAGGAAGGTCTGCTTCGCGATCCGCGCCAGGGTCGGGTCGTTCGCCCTCGGGGCCATCGCGGAGCAGACCTTCCCTACAGCCGTCAGCACCGTCTTGAGCTCCCGGAGCGGGTCGACCTGGCCACTGGCCCCGATGTTGTCGATTGTCATGCTCGCGCACTCCAACAAGTGATGGTTTTGTCCTGACCATCCGCAACCTAGTTGACACGAACCGGCGACGCAACAAGCTCTGACCGGTCGTGACTGCTCGGCACCTGTTGGGTATCCTCGCCGCGTGGACGACGGCGGAGCGCGCGACGAGATCGGGGAGCCTTCTCCCCTCGTGGATCTGCGCGTCGGGCCGGGTGAGCCCGGCAACGCCCAGTTCGGAGAGTTGCTGGAGCGCCTGCGCTGGAAGGCAGGCCTATCGCGGGCCGATGCGGCCGACAAGCTCGGGCTCACTTCCGAGTACCTCCGCCTCCTCGAGGTCGGCAAGCGCGTTCCCGCCCTCGGGCAGATGCGCCGCTTCCTGAGCGTGTACGGCGCGAACGGGGCGGTCGAGCAGATCTCGCCGCAGGGATACCGGCAGGACTTGATCGTCTTCGACCCGCTTCACGGCGAGGACGGCGAGCCCACCATCGTCGAGTTCACCAGCCGGATCCGCGAAGCACGCCGCCGCGCGCTCGGCGGCCCTCCGGACGAGGAGGATCGGGACGACGACAGCGCCGGTCGTGCGGCCGAGGTCGGCGCGATCGTGTTCCTCCTGACTCGAGCCGACGACGGCACGCTGCGGAAGATCCGCCAGTTGCTGGAGGCCCGGGTCAGCTGAGGTGCGCGTCCTGGTCCGGATGGATCGGCTCGCAGGGCTAGCCTGCTGCGGGTGCCGACCTGCCGCGACGAGATTCTGGCCGCGCTGCCACCGCTCGCCAGGAAGAGTCGGGACGGCACATTCACGGCGGACGAAGTCGTCGCGGCCCTGTCGAGCACCGGAACCCGGTACTCGGAGAGCACGATCCGTACTCACGTCACCTCCCGAATGTGCGCCAACGCACCAGATCACCACGCGCGGACGTTCGATGATCTGGAGCGCGTGGACCGGGGCCGATACCGCCTGCGGCGTCCACAGCACTGAGAGGCGACGCTGGGCCACCGCACTCGGTCACCCGAGGCGCCTGCCGGTCCTCGACCCCCGGCCGATGCGTGAGCGACAGAGGGACGGACAACAAGTGATCATGGGAACGCCGGGAGAGAAGGGCAGCCGACATCGATGCCGCCGCTCATGATCGGGCCTGACTGGAGTACCGCTGCGGCACCGGTGATCGACGCCGGCCGCTTCCCCCTGGGCGTCGAGAGCGCCACGCTCGGCAACGCAAGGCGGTTGGTGCCGTTGGTGAACTCGGGCACCGCCCACGCCCGGTACTACCTGCTGCACGCCGCGCTGGCCGCCGCACACCGCGTCCAGCCCGGAGATCGCTCCGCGATGGAGACGGCCCGGCAGCACGTACGCCGAGCGGAAGTCGTCCTCGCCGCCGCGACACTCCGTCACGCGCAGTCCGACCCGGCCGAGCACGACGCGGTCCCGCCCTACCAGGACCCCCACGGAGCGAGAGTCGTCGCTCCGGCTCTCGCCGGTGGCACCGTCGACGTCGGCAAGCTCGCCGCGAAGTATTCGGTGCAGACGAACGGCTTCCTCGCCGTCTACCGGGGCGCAGAGATCGAATCAGGGCTGCTCGACCGACGGAACGGGTCCCTCCTCCCCGGGACCGTCGCCTTGCCCGAGTCCGGACTCGAGGGCGTCCGTGCGATCCTCGCAGCCGCCGACAACACCAGCCTCACCCTCGCCCAGCTCGACGAGCTGCTCCCCGCGGCATGTCTGTGCCAGGTGCGCCGGGGCGACGAGGCGGCCCAGCTGGCACGCCTGCTGCTCGGCCATCCCGGCGATGACGGATCGGACGTGTCGAGAGAAGTCCGGCGAGCGCGCCGCAGGACGGCGGCCACCGCCAGGTTGTTGCTGCACTCGCTGAACGGCCGCGACCCCGGAAGCGACCCCACCGAGGCCATGGCCGAGCTCTGCTACGGCGAACTGGACGCCGTCGCCGCCCTCGGCGATCCCGATCTGGTGGGCTGGGCAGAGCTCTGGCGAGGCGCTCTTCTGCGGAACGCGAGCGTCACCGCCTGGCGGTGGCTGTGGTGGTGGCTCACCGAGCAGCTCCGCCAGCAGCCACAGAGCCGGGCAGCTCTGGCCTCCGCCCTCGCCGATGCTCTCGTGGAGGCCGCGGGTGGCGACGGCCTGGCGGTGGATCTCCTCAACGAACAGCTCCCCCCTCGCAAGGACGGGCAGCGACTGCTCAACGCCGAGGACTCGCTGCTGTACCCGAACGGCGGCGAAAGCGTCGAGCCGTGGGACTTCCTTCGAGTACTCCTCCTGGGAGCGCACCGGCTCCACGACCTGACAGGCCCCGCGCTGACCGCATTCCTCGAGCACGGGGAGCTCGGCCCGACGTACGTGCGTGACTGGCTGGCGTCGTCGTCACACCTATCCGTCTCTGAGCTCGGCCGCGACCTCGCCGGACGACTGCTGCGTCAGGCCGAGGAAATCAGTCGCCGCCGTATCCGCTGGGAGGCCGGGCAGCTGCGAATGCCGACCCGGCTGCGGGAGATCGGAGAGGTCCTCGATCTTGCCGGCGCGGAAGGCTTCATCGCGCCGGCGCTCCGGCTGGAGCGCCTCCGCCAGATCCTCGCGGAACTCGGCTACCTCACCGAAGTAGACGGGGCCCTGGCACCGGGCGGACCCGCGGCGCAGCGGTGGGCGGCATGATCGGCCACTGGAGCGACCACCTCACGCCCGGGAGCGCCCCGCCGTGGCTGCTCCGTTCCCGAGCGGTGCAGGCAGAGGAAGTCCTCGTCCTCAGCTACACCGCCGACCTGCGCTTCTTCGAACGTGTCTGCCTCCCGGAGGCCCGCGCCGTCGGCGCCCGGGTCACCGTGGTCCACGACGTCGCGGCCGACCTGGTCCCTGCCGAGGATCTCCACCACGTCGGCGTGCACTACACCGACGTTCCTGTCCGTTGCCGCTCCGACGGCGAGTTCCACCCCAAGCTGCTGATCGCCATCGCCGCCGACCGGGCCCTCGTCGCGATCGGCTCCGGCAACGCCACCGCCAGCGGCTGGCACCACAACGGGGAGCTGTGGACGACGCTGGCTGCCGACGTCGCGGACTGGCCGGTCACATTCCACGACCTCGCCGGTTGGTTGCGGGCACTCCCCGACCACCTGTACATCGACGACTTCGGTCGCGAGCGCATGGAAGCAGCCGCCGCCGCGCTGTCCCGCCATCCCGCACAGACGGAAGGCCCCCGGCTCGTCCACAACCTGGACGTACCCATCGGTCATCAACTGCCGAGCTCCACAGGAGCGGTGAGCAGGCTCAGCGTCGCCAGTCCCTTCCTGGACGAGAAGGCGGTCGCGCTGCGGCACGTGACCGAGCACTTCTCCCCCGAGCAGGCGACGCTCGCGCTGACGGACAACGCCGACGCCGACGCGGACGCACTCGCCGCCTGGGCCGAGCGCCCGGGCGCGGCCATCCACGCCATCGACTCCGAGCGGTACTTCCACGGGAAGCTCGTCCAGTGGACCGACGACGCCGGAACCCACGCCCTGGTCGGAAGCGCGAACGTCACGGTGGCCGCCCTGCTCAGGACGACAGGACAGCACCACGGCAACTGCGAGCTCGGCCTGCTCTGCGACCTCGAGGCGGCCGACCTGACGCCACCGCTCGGCGACGAGCTCACGGCATCCGACGAGATCGCCGGCGTGCTGACCGACGCGCCCCCGCCGCCCGATCGGGACGCGCACACCCCACGACTGCTCCGCGTGCTGCTCTCAGGGCCCGGCGTCCTGGTCACCGTCGTCGCCGACAGCAGCGACCGAGTGGCCGCCGTAGTGACCGCCACCGGTGAGCGCTACCCGCTCACGCTCGTGGGGAGCACCGGTCGCGTACACCAGTTCACCGGGTCCGCGGAACTCCTCGTAGGGGCGGTCTGCTTCGTAGAGCTCACGGACGGCTCCCGACTCGGCCCGGTACGACCGACCGACCCGGTCACCGTCACCGCCCGTCCGGGAACCAGCAGCCCGCTCGAGGGGGCCCGCCTCACCCAGGTGCTGTCTGACCCCCGGCTCAGCGAGCGGCTGTTCCAGGCCCTCGCGGACCTGGCCGCGGCGCGTCCCGAGGACACGCCCCAGCAGGGGGGCGCCGCCCCAGGCCGGCCCGCACGGTGGCGCCGCACGGCGGAGCTAGTCGTCGGCTCCGCGCTGGTCAGTCTCGCCCTCGGCCGGGCTGACTCCGACGTCGACGCGAGGGCCGACGGCGATGTCCCCCCTGCGGACGTCGATCCCGGTGACGCGGTGTCCGAGGTCGGAGAGGACGACGACGCCACCAGCCTGTTCGACGACGAAGACGCCGAGGTCGACACCGGGATCCTCGATCCCCTCGACGCAACCGGCGACCCGGTCAGCGCGCTGATCGCGGACAGCGTCACGGCCGGCCGACTCGCCCGCGCGATCGACAAGCGGCTGACCGACACCGAGGAGTGGGGCCTGGTCGCGCTGCTCGCGCTGCTGCGCGTCACCCTGATCGTCGCGGCGGGCGGCGGCTGGCCCCACCGGTTAGATGCGGCCGACGCCGTCGCGGACGTCCTCGACCGGGTACTGCAGGCGCCGCCCACTGCGGACGAGGACGTGGAAGCGTCACGTCGAGCCGCCGTTCTGGTCGCGCTGGCCGTCGTCGCCACGGCGGTCGAGCGGTGGGACGAACCGGACGATCCCTTCGCCGCCGACTTCGAGCGCTACCGATCAGGGGCCGCCCTCATCGCTTCCGAGGTCGACGCGGAGCGGGTCGCGCACTACGCGGCCGACCTGGACATCGGCTTCGGTTCGATGTTGACCGCCGACTCGGTTCTGGACGCGGCCTCGTTCCTCGTGGCCTCGACCGCTCTGGAGCGGGCGGCCGAGGCCTTGGCGGAGGACTACCCCGGCCTCCAGGTGGCGGCGCCGCGGCTGTTGCGCATCCCGGCGGCGGCGAACCCGTACACGGCCGCGATGCGCCTGCTGACCCGGGCGGCCCATCTCGCGCCCGTAGCCGTGCAGGCGGGGGGGCCAGCGGGCGAGGTCTACGTTGCCTGGCGGCCGAAGGCGCTGGTCCTGCAACGCTGCTCCGCCGTCGGGACGCCCACGGCCGGCGGTGTCCACCACCTCGTCGTAGGGCCCGGCGCCCACACGACGACCACGCCGCGGTCGGCGTCTCGGACGTGGCACGGTCCGTTGCCGACTGATCTCGGGTTGGAGCTTGCCAACGCCGGGTTGCTCGCGCGGCAGCCTGCGGATTCACAGGGGTAGCCGTCCCCTGGCTGCCCGCGATCGTGGCGAGTCCCTCGGAGACTCCTTCGAAAGGTGGCCCGACGCGGACCCACTGCTCGGACACCGACCCGGCGTGCCTGGGATGATGCGGGGACGACCGCGGTCCGCCACGGCGTAGGAGGGTTCGCATAGCGGCCGAGTGCAGGCGCCTTGAAAGCGCCCGGTGGGTCAGACCACCCGTGGGTTCGAATCCCACACCCTCCGCCTACTCCCCTAGCGCAGGTCCGTGTGGCCGTGCGGACCGCGTCGAGCCCGTCGCGGCTCTCGAGCCGTACCGGGTCCGCCGGCCATGCGTGCCCGGGGCGCCGTCACCTTCATGAAGGAGGCCGGCGCGCGGTAGGCACGGCTACCGCGCGCCGGTTCCCTATCCGCCGCGTCCACGGCTTCGGCCGCTCTCACAGTTCGCCGGCACGGCCAGCCCGCGGCCGGATCCGTCGGTGCAGGCCCGTGTGGAGGCGTTCGTTGGGGAGCAGTACCTCGCCGGGCGGAGCCTGCGCGAGTTGTCCGAGCTCGGTCGGCACGGCATCCACCGCCGCTCGGCCGGCGCCGCACCCCAGCACGCCGGCACCGCCGCGAACTGCCCGGAACAGTCCGCCGTCCGGGTTCAGTCGGCCAGGCGCAGCCGGGCCGACTGAAGGTTTCTCGGTCCGACCTGTCACGCGCGGGGGCCCATCGGGATCTTCCTTACGTGGAGCAGACGACACGGGGGGCAGAACCGTCCGACGCTGCCGTGGATGACCGCATCGGTGCCGACACTGTCGGTGCTGTGCCCTACGGTGACGCGCCCGCGTTCGCGGGAACGCCAGAACCCCCTACGCCCAGGAGCCACGTGTCCGAGCCGACCGATGCCTCGCGCCCCCCGACCGATGTCGAGCAGCTGTCCTCTCAGCTGCCGCTGGGAACCGAGACACGGGCAGCCCATCGGTCCTCGGACGTCGGGCGGGTCCTCGGCACGGAGGAAGCGACCCCGCTGAAGTTCCACGTCGCGCTCAGCGACGGCGCCTACCTGCAGCTCGATGACGTGGTCGTCACTCTGCGGGCGGTGCCCGGCATCGGTCCCGTGATGACCGCCGGCGTGGTCACTGAGGTCCGGGCCCGGCACGAGGGCGCCAGCTTTGGTTCCGACGTGTTCCTCATCAGCGACGGCGTACTGCCCGCCCGGGTGCAGGAGGTCGCCGAGGTGACCACCACGCGGGTGGAGCCGGAGGTGTACGTGCCGCCGCTGCCCGGAGAGCCGGCCCGCCGCGCGACCGGTGCCGAGCGGGCGCAGGCGCTGTACTTCGACCGGATGGAGCGCAAGCTCCCGGTCGGACTGGGCCGCGACGGCTCGCCGATCTACCTCAACCTCGACTTCCTCGACGGGACCCGCGGCGCACACATCTCCATCTCCGGTATCTCCGGCGTGGCGACCAAGACCAGCTACGCGCTGTTCCTGCTGCACTCGCTGTTCCGCTCCGGAGCGCTCGGCGCGCGGGCGGTGAACGCCAAGGCGCTGGTGTTCTCGGTCAAGGGCGAGGACCTGCTGTTCCTTGACCACGGCAACATCCGCCTCGACGACGACCTGCGTGCGGCCTACGCCGAACTGGGCCTGCCGGCCGAGCCGTTCGCCTCGGTCGGGTTCTACGCCCCGCCGACGCCCGGGGACACCACCGGCCGGCCGTACGTGGCCGGCCGGACCAGCGGGGTCGCGTCGTTCTGGTGGACGCTGGCCGAGTTCTGCGCGAACGACCTGCTCCCCTACGTGTTCGCCGACGCCGAGGACGAGCGCAACCAGTACACGATGGTTGTGCATCAGGTCGCCGCACAGCTGCGCCGCGTGGCGACCCCGGCCGGCGGCGACGGCGCGGTGAGCATCGACGGGGACCTGTGCCGCACGTACGAGGAACTCGTTGACGTCATCGTCGACCGGCTCAACGACGACACCACCCGCGCCGACTGGGCCGGGCCAGTCACCGGCGCGGGCACCATCAACGCGTTCGTCCGGCGGCTGCGCAGCTCGCTGCGACCGCTGGGCCCGCTCATCCGCGCCGACCTGACCGACCCGGGGACCCGGGCGGTCTCCACGGCCGACCGACAGGTGACCGTCGTCGACCTGCACAACCTGCACGAGCGCGCGCAGCGGTTCGTCGTCGGCGTCGTGCTGGCAACCGAGACCGCCCGCAAGGAGGCCGCCGGCCCCGGCAGCCTCCTGTTCACCATGATCGACGAGCTGAACAAGTACGCGCCCCGGGAGGGCAACAGCCCGATCAAGGACGTGCTGCTCGACATCGCCGAACGCGGCCGCAGCCTGGGCATCATCCTCATCGGCGCGCAGCAGACCGCCAGCGAGGTGGAGCGGCGGATCGTCTCCAACTCCAGCGTGAAGATCGTCGGCCGCCTCGACCCGGCCGAGGCCGGGCGACCCGAGTACGGCTTCCTGCCGGCCAGCCAGCGGATCCGCGCGACGCTGGCCAAGCCGGGCACGATGTTCGTCTCCCAGCCGGAGATCCCGGTGCCCCTGGCGGTGGAGTTCCCGTTCCCGGCGTGGGCGACCCGGCAGTCCGAGTGCGGCACCCCGCCGCCGGCGCCGGCGCACCGGCCGACCGGGTCGGCGTTCAGCCGGCTGCCCACCGCGGCGGCCGACGATGAGGACGACGACCCGCCGCCGTTCTGACCCGCCCCCGCGGCCCGCTCCCCCCTTCGGCTCGACCTTCGAGGACGTCATCGTGAAGCTGCTGCACACCTCCGACTGGCACGTCGGCAAGACGCTGCGAGGCCGCAACCGGCTCGAGGAGCAGCGGGCGGTGCTGCGCCAGATCGGCTCCCTGGCCCGCGAGCACGAGGTGGACGCCGTGCTCGTCGCCGGCGACCTGTACGACACCTCCACCCCGTCGGCCGACGCGCAGCGGCTGGTCGTGCGCACATTGCTGGACCTGCAGCGGACCGGCGCGCACGTCATCGCGCTCGCCGGCAACCACGACCACCCCGGCACCTTCGACGCGTACCGGCCCCTGATGGGCGCGGCCGGCATCACGCTGGTCGGACACGTCCGCCCCACCGACAAGGGCGGCGTGGTCACCTTCACCGCCCGTTCCACCGGGGAGAAGGCCAACGTGGCGGTGCTGCCGTTCGTCTCCCAGCGCTACGCCGTCCGCGCCGCTCAGTTGGTTGCCGCGACCCCGGCGGAGAACTCCGGCAGCTACGACCAGATGATCCGCGAGCTCGTCGACGCGCTCACCGTCGGCTTCTCCGGCGACGCGGTGAACGTGATCATGGCGCACCTGACCGTCACCGGCGGGACGATGGGCGGTGGGGAACGAGCCGCCCAGTCCATCTTCGAGTACCACGTGCCGGCCTCGGCGTTCCCTGCCACAACGCACTACGTGGCCCTCGGCCACCTGCATCGTCGGCAGACGCTGCCGGCGGGGTGCCCGGTCGTGTACTGCGGCGCGCCCCTGGCCGTCGACTTCGGCGAGCAGGACAACACCCCGGTCGTCTGCCTGGTCGAGGCCACCCCGACCACCCCGGCGAAGATCACCGACCTGCCGATCACGGCGGCGAAGCGGCTGCGCACCGTGACCGGCACGGTCGCCGAACTCGCCGCCCGCGCCGCCGAGTTCGGCGACGACTACCTGCGGGTCGTGGTGCGCGAACCGGCCCGCGCCGGGCTACGGGAGGACGTCGTCGACGCGCTGCCCAACGCCCTCGAGGTACGCATCGACCCGGAGTTCGCCGCGCCGCTGCACGACGGACGGCCGGCGGCCGACCGCACCGGCCGCAGCCCGCGGGAGCTGTTCGCCGAGTACTGCGCCGAGGCGCACGTCGCCGACGACCGCGTGCTGGCGCTGTTCGACGAGCTGCACGACGAGCTGACCACCGCCGGCCCGGCCGACTGACCCCGCCCGAGGAGAGGAACCGAGCATGCGCCCCGTGCGGCTGGACATGGACGGCTTCGCCAGCTTCCGCGAGCCGACCAACGTCGACTTCACCGACGCCGACTACTTCGCCCTGGTCGGCCCGACCGGTGCGGGCAAGTCGACGGTCATCGACGCACTGACCTTCGCCCTGTTCGGCACCGTGCCCCGGTGGGAGAACAAGAAGGCGCTGAGCTACGCACTGGCTCCGACTGCGAACCGCGGCACCGTCCGGCTGGTGTTCGACCTCGACGGATCCCGCTACGTCGCCGCCCGCGAGCTGCGCCGCACGCGGCAGGGGGTGCAGCAGAAGAACGCCCGCCTGGAGCGGCTCGATGACCGGGCCGCCCTCGGCGGCCTGGACGACCCCACCGAGGTGCTCGCCGCCGACGGTCAAGTGACCGGCGCGGTGGAGGGACTGCTCGGCCTGACGTTCGAGCACTTCACCCAGTGCGTCGTGCTGCCGCAGGGCGAGTTCGCGCAGTTCCTCAAGGCCAGCCCCGCCACCCGACGCACGATGCTGCTCAAGCTGCTCGGCGCCGACCTGTACTTCGACATCGGCCGCCGCGCCAACGCCCGCGCCTCCCTGGCCGGGGAGCGGGCGCAGCTGCTCGCCGACCAGCTGACCCGCTTCGGCGACGCCACCGCCGAGGCCCAGGCCGTCGCCGAAGGCCGCGTCGCGGAGCTAACCGCGCTGAGCGCCGCGGTCGGCGCGGCGCTGCCCCGGCTCGCCGCCGCCGACGACGCGCTGACGGCCGCCCAGGTCGACGCCGAGCGACTGGCCGCCGAGCACACGCAGCTGACCGCGGTGCGCATCCCGGCCGGTCTCGATGAGCTCGACGCCGAGCTGCGCGCGGCCCAGGCGACCCTCACCGGCGCCCGCACCGTCGAGGAGGCCGCCCAGGCCGCCGACACCGCGGCCCGCACCGAACTGGACGCCGCCCCGGCCCGTGGGCCGCTCGAGCAGGCACGCCGGGACCATGCCGATCGTGACCGGCTGACCGGGCAGCTGCCCGCCGCGGCCGCGGCGGTCGAGGACGCCGAGCAGCGGCTGGCCACGGCGACCGCCGCGCACCGGGACGCCCTCGAGGCGCTCGCGGCCGCCCGGCAGCGGCGGGACACGGCCGCCGCGGCCGCCAGGGACGCCGCGGCCGAGGTCACCCGGCTGGCCGGTGAGACCGACGCGCTGCACCGAGTCGTCGTCCCCGCCGACCTGCCCGCACTCGACGAGCGCGTCCGCGCCGCGGCGACCGCGCTGGCCGCCGCCGAAGACGCGCTGGCCGCCGCCGAGGGAGCCGAGGATGCCGCCCGCGCCGCGCTCACCACCGCTCCGGCCCGTGCCCCGCTGGAGCGGGACGTGGCCACCCTCGGCGAGTTGAACGACGCCCGCGCCGCCCTCGACGGGCTGCGCGCCGCGGACGGCGACGCCGCCACCGCGCTCGCCGCCGCGGAGGGCGCCCTGGCCGCCGCGGCCGAGCAGGTGGCCGCGGCCCGTGCCCACCGGGACGCGGCGGCGGTCACCGATGGCGCCGCCGCGCTGCGCGCCCACCTGGCCGTCGGAGCCGCGTGCCCGGTCTGCGAGCAGACCGTGGCCGTCCTGCCGGCAGCCGCGGAGGCGTCCGCGGTCGACGCCGCCGAGCGGTCTCTCACCGAAGCGGTGGCCGCGCACGCCGCCGCGCAGGACGTCGAACGCGCCGCCGCCCGCGCGGCGGCAGACGCCCGCGCTGCGCTGACCGCGGCCGACCGCCGAGTCGAGACGCTGACCGCGGCCCTGTCCGGGGCCGCCGCCGACCCAGCGGCGCTCCGGGCCGAGCTGGACCGGCTCGACGCGCTCGACGCCGCGGCCACCGAGGCGGCCGCGGCGCTGCGGGCCGCCCGCGCCGCGCGGGTCGACGCGCACGCCCGGATGAACGGCGTCGAGGCCGACGCCGCCGCGCACCGGTCGGCGTTCACCACCGCCCGCGACAGCCTGGTGTCGCTCGGCGCGCCCGCCGCGGGCGACGGGTCACTGCTGGAGTCCTGGACGGCGCTGGCGACCTGGGCCGCCGAGGCCGGCCGGTCCCGGTCCGCCGCACTGGCCGACGCGCAGCAGGCCGCCGACGCCACGGCCGGTGCGCTCACCGACGCCGAGCGGGCGTTCGGCGCCGCCGAGGCCGGCGTGGCCGACCGCCGGGCGGGGGAGGCCGCAGCCAGCGGCGCGCACGGCAGCGCCGTGACCGAGCTGCGCGGGCTGCGGGAGCGCCTCGCCGAACTGGATCGGCGTCTCGACGGCATTCCCGGCCCCGACGACGTCGCCGCCGCCCTCCGCGAGCTGGACCGGCTCGAGGTGGCCGCACACGCCGCCGATGAGGAGCTGCGCGCGGCCCGCGCCGCCCGCATCCGAGCGCAGGAGACGCTCGAGGGGCTGACCGCCCGCGACGCGGCGGCGTGGCAGACGTTGCGCGGCGCCCGCGACCGGCTGGTCGCCCTCGGCGCACCGGACCTGCCCGCCGGGTCGGCGCTGGCCGGTTGGGAGGCGCTGCTGGACTGGGCCGGGCAGCAGGCCGGTGAGCGCGCCACGGCGCTGCCGACGGCGCAGACCGCGGTGGCCGCCGCCGCCGAGGAGCGGCAGCGGTTGGGGAAGGAGCTGACCGAGAGCCTGGCCGCCGGCGAGGTCACCCTCGAGGACGGGCCGCTGGCGCAGACCGCCCCGGCCGCGGTCGCCGCAGCCGTCGCCGACGCCCGCGGCGAGGTGCGCCGGATCGCCGACCGGCGGGCGGAGGCCGGCCTGGTGTCCGAGCAGCACGCCGCGGCGGTCACCGACCAGCAGGTCGCGAAGCTGCTGGCCAACATGCTGCGCAGCGACAAGTTCCCGGAGTGGCTGGAGGCCGCCGCGCTGGACACCCTGGTGCTGACTGCATCGGGGAGCCTGGCCGAGCTGTCGGGCGGACAGTTCGAGCTCACCCACCGCGACGGGGAGTTCTTCGTCGTCGACCACGCCGACGCCGACAGCCTGCGCAGCGTCCGCACGCTCTCCGGCGGGGAGACGTTCCAGGCCAGCCTCGCGCTCGCGCTGGCACTGAGCTCGCAGCTGTCGTCGCTGGCGGCGTCCGGTGCGGCGCGGCTGGACTCGATCTTCCTCGACGAGGGATTCGGCACCCTGGACGAGACCACGCTGGAGACCGTGGCCGGCACCCTGGAGAACCTGGCCTCCGGGGACCGGATGGTCGGGGTGATCACCCACGTCGCCGCGCTCGCGGAGCGCGTGCCGGTCCGCTTTGCCGTCCGCCGCGACGCCCGCACGTCCACGATCACCCGGGAGACCGCATGAGCGCCCCGCTCTCCCCCACCGCGACATCCGCTGGCCGGTCGAGCGCGGGGGCGGCAGGGATGCGTTTCACCGTCGACGGCTGGGACCCCAGCTACGGCACCAGCCTGGAGTTGGAGGACGCCGACCTCGGCGCCTCCACCGCCCGCATCGACGTCGACGTCGAGCGGCCGGCCGCCGACTGGGCGCCGCTGGATCCGCCGGCCGACCAGGCCCGGCCTGCGGCGGTGCTGTTCGTCGACGGCGTCCGCCGGGTGGAGGCCCGGGTCTGGATCGACGACGTGTCGGCGGCCGGGCCGGCGACGGAGGCGTCGGCGGCGATCTGCGCCTCCTACGCCGGCGGGGTGGTGTGCTGCTGCAAGGAGGGCGCGCACCTGCTCACCGTCGACGCCCGCCGCGGGCTGTTCACGATCGCCGCGCACGCCGTCGACGTGACCACCTACGCCGGCACCTACACCGCCTGCCGCACCGCGCCGAGCGAGGGCATGCCGCTGTCCGTGACCCTGTCCTCGGCGCTGCAGCAGCGGCTGGCCGGCGTGGAGATGGAGGTCGCCGTGACCGCCCGCAGCCAGCTGGCCGGGCACGGTGTCGACGGTGAGGACCTGCTGGTCATCGACGGGCCGCTGCGCGGCCGGCAGCATCTGCCGCGGGCGATCGGGTTCATCAAGTCCCACCGTGCCGCATACCTGCCGGCTGAGCTGCATTCGATGGTGGGCGCGCTGGGCCCCGGGCAGCGCACCCCGGTGTTCCTGATGGGGACCTCGTGGGACCGACATGCCTGGTACCTGCGGCTGCCGTGCCGACCCGGCGCGCCGTGGGCCGGGATCGTGCGGGTGGAGTGCTCGGCGGACCTGCCGGCCGCCGAAGTCGTCGGCCTGGCAGACCTGTCGCAGCTGACGCTGTGCCGGTACGCCTCGGACGAGTACAAGGACGCCCGGGCACCGCAGAACCTCTACCCGATCGCCGGGCTGGAGCGGGAGCTGCGCCGCCGGCTGGGCGATCCGCGGCTGCTGTACCGGGCTCTGCGCGTCGCGGCCGCCTGACCCCCGACGCACCGTCCCACCTGCTCGCGGCGGCCCGTTCCTGCCAGGCCCGGTGATCGTGGTGCTGCACGCGTGCCGCAGTATGCGGAGCGTGCAGACGTGGGACGAGGTGGCGCAGGCGACGCGGGCGGCGATCGATGAGGTCGAGGAGGAGCGGGAGGACTTCGCCATCCTCTCGTTGGCCGACGACGACAGGTACGTGCAGTGGACGCTGGGCAACACGGGGGCACTGCGCGTGGAGGTCTCGAGCAACGAGGCGCTCGGGCAGGAGGTCCTCTCCCCCGCCGACGTCGCGCAGCTCCGCGCGATGGGGATCGACGTCGCCGACCCCGACCCGAACTACGTCTACGAGCCCGCGACGGCCGCCGAGGCGACCGACCTGGTCGTCCGCGTCGTCCGCGAGGTGTTCGGGGTCCAGCCGGCCCAGATCGCCGAGGTCGAGCTGGGCTGACGGGGCTCCGGCGACGCTGGCCCCTTCAGGCCGCGTGCAGTTGACGGCCGATCACGGTGACCGCCCGATCGCGCAGCTCGCCGAGCGGGCACGGACCTGACGGGCAGCCGCTGGGGAGGCCTTGACCTCTGACGGACACGGCTGCGGCCGCATTTGACGCCCCACCGCTGGCCGGACATTGCTGTCCGCACCAGCGGCGGTACTCACTGGGCGTGGGGAGATCAGCTGCGGCGCAGCCCGAGCCGGTCCTCCAGGTTGGCCACGGCCTTGCCAAAGTCATCCATGGCGGGGGCGAGGTACCAGATGTCGTCCTGCCAAAGCCTGAAGCCCAGCGAACCCCAAACCCCGCGTACCTGCTGAAGTCCCGCCATGTAGCCGGGCTCGTCCTCCTCCCGAGAGAGCTCGAACGGGGCCGGTTGGGTGACGACCACTAGGGCGCCGGAGAGGAGCCACTGCAACATCCGTGCGGTCAGGAGCCGACCGACGCCGCCGAGCCCCCGCCAGGCTGGAGCCAGTTGGGCACGGTCGAGCAGGATCACCCGACTGCCGAGGCCCTCGATCAGCTCATCGAAATCCTCGTGGATGTTGAGCTCGCCCCTGTCGAAGAACAAGGGCATGAAGTGTGCGAAGTCGGCGCTCTCATCCAGCACAGTCGCCAGGTTGCGGGCAGCGTCGACGTCGATAACGAGCCCACTCGCAGTGGCGACGACCAAGGTCTCGCTCCCGGGCGCGCCCGGGATGGGTCGACGGGTCAGAGCGACGTCCCCGCGCGCCAAGAACGCCGTTTCGTCTGAGGCATCCGGGCAATCCGGGTTGGCGTACACCTCGATGTAGGCCTCTCCCGACCACTTGGCGACGCCGCGGTCGTCGTAGTCGAGGTACTCGGTGACCGGCGCGGTCAGGGTGACGTCCACCCGCGACTCACGCAACCGGTCCCGCAGTACACGCGTGAAGTCCTCGTCATGCGTCACGCCGCCCATCCTCTCCGCCCGCCCCACGTGACCGATCGGTTTGTCTGCGCTGGTCACCTGCTAGGCGGACACGGAGCCAGCGCGCCGGGGTCACCTTGCCCATGCCACGATCCGCCGGGCCCCCGGAGTCGCAAGGTCCGTTGGCTTGTGCAGGTTGGGACTGGGGTCTGGCGCGGTCTCCTCGTAGCTGGCGACCGCAGGCACACCAGCCCGCTCATCAAGCGTTAGCACCGACAGCACCGGAGGTCAGGCCGCCAGCGGCTGGGTAAAGAACTGGCTGTGCAACCCCACGAAGTCGCTCAGCGGGCGTCGCCTGAGTACGACCAACCCTGACTCGGTAGCAGTCTCTCCATAGCCGGCGAACTCGTCCGGCATCTCCGCCGTCACCAGGTGCAGCCTGCGCTCGGTGAGCTGGGGTGCAGCCTCGGCGCGCGAGTACAGCTCCTCGAACGCCGCACGCACCGGCTGCCGCCACCGGGAGCGCAGCACCTCGGTGACGACCCCCGGCGGAGGCGTCCGTTGCCGGTCCAGCGCCGCGAGCGCCCCGACCACCTGGGCGTGCACGGTCTGGTACGCCGCCAGTACCGGCCCGCCGACAGCGGCGACGGCGCAGAACGACGGCAGGTCGTCACGCAGCCGGGCCGGGTTTCCTGTTGTGATCCACAGGCGAGGTGGGTCGGCGGGGACGTTGTAGCCGACCGGGGCGATCTTCACGCTAGTCGTGACCGCCGCTGGGCCTGCGCCGTCGTACACGATCAGGTCTGCGTACGAGAGGGCGCCACGCTCGGCCCGGATCGCCGTACCGGCCGCGATCAGTCGCTCGACGGCCCTCGCGGCCAGCGGCTGGCCACCGACGCGGCCGGTTCGCAGCCGCCGGCCGGCGACTGCCTCGGCGACCACCGCGGCAAGCACCGCCGGATTCGCGGTCTTCTCCAGGCCCATTACGACCGCCCGTGGCTCGGTCATGGGCACCCCGACCCGCTCGAGAGCGTCACGCACCGGTACCACTACTCCGGGCACCCCGGCGTTGAGCGCATCGGCGACGGCGAGCTCGAACCCTTGCCCGGCCGAACCACGGTGAGTACGCAGCAGCGCCGCCAGCTGTCCGACGGTCAGAGACCCAACGTCGCGGGTGTCGAGGTCGAACAGCCGCCCACGGCCCTGCCGCAGATGGATGGTCAATGCCTGCAGCACCGACCCGGCGAACATCAGCCGCAAGCCGGTGCCGTGCCCATGGGATGCGACGAGTCTCCCGGCCTCACCCGGGTCGACCTCGACCGCCGGGACGTAGGCGTCCAGCAGCACCGCTCCCCGTACATCCACCACGTCAGGAGGCTCGCACACCAATCCGGCAAGGCCGACGCGCGAGGTCTACCTGCACACCCGTTCGGATGGAGCCGAAGGACGCGTGCCATCGACAAGGTCGGCGGGCAGTGCTGCCCCTGGTCACGTGGCATCCCTGTCACGGCGCCGCCTTCTACTGGGTCTTCCGGGTGGAAGAACGCACGCCGGCCGCGAAACCGCCCCACGAGGGGGGCGGCGTTGTTGGCGCTTGATGCCTGCCAAGATCAGCGACCTCGGCGCCTACATGGGGCGTCATCTAAGACCGACTACCGACCGAACGCACGCACCCTCGTCCGGAGATCACCATGGCCCGTCACAAGCCGCGCAGACTGCGCATCGAGATCGAGCTCGACGTCACCGGCACGCGAAAGATCCGCCCGATGACGAACGAGGAGTTCACGCGGGACTTCGCCCGGCCTCTCCTGGAGCGGGCGGCGGAACTGGCGAACGACCTCAACCTCGACGCCCGGAACGGGACGGTCGCCGCGGACTTCACCTACGGCCCGTTTCTCGGAGCTCGGGCGAAGCTGACGGACACCCGGAAGTTCGAGGACACCGACTGACGACGACTGTCGGTCGGGCGATCCGTCGAAGGCGCGAGCTACTTCCTCGAACCCTCGTGGATGTGGCGGCCGATCGCGTCGACCGCCCGGACGCGCAGCTCGTCGAGGGGGCAGGGACCGATCACCTCTTCGGCGTCGTCACAGCACCTCTCCCCGTCCCGATCCTCGGTCCAGGCGACCCACCCGTTCGACGGCTCCGAGTCCAGGTCGAGGGCGAGGAGCAAGTACGCACCATCGACATCTAGCTGGACACCGAAGTAGCCCCCGGCGAGCGAGACCACCTTCCCGCCGGTTGCATCCGCGGCTCGATCGACCTGTTGCAGGTACTTCTGATACTCCAATGCCGTCTCGCATTCGCGCCTAGGGGATGGCGGCCGTCTCCGCTGCAACGGCGGAGGTGGTCGTACACCTCTCATGACGTACAAGCCCGTCGAGCGTCGCCTATGATAAGACCGCCGCGGACAGGGTGCCTGCGTTTCGCAACTGATGACGGCCTCGATCTTGACGCCGCTCATGCGATTTCGTTGAGGCCTTCAACCGCCCTGACAACCAACTCCGCCAGCAACAGAAAGGCTTCCCGGCTACCTGGATCGTCCGCTGGATCGATACCCACCGCCTCCAGAAAGCCCGCCGTCCCTTGGCGAAGGGTGTAGCGCCGCCGGCTATCGCTAGCCCGGAACCCGGTTGGATCGTGGAAGACGATTCCGCCGAGGCGCTCCGGCCCAACTGATTCCGGCATGTTGGCGAAGTATCCAAGGATTTTGTAGATCTCCTCGCTGGGCGGCCCCTGGCGCTGCCGCAGTTTGGCATCCAGCAGGACGGACACCGCCCTGTCAGCACGAACGCACCGCACTGCCAGGTCCGGGATGCCCGCCAGCGGCCGATCGCCGGGGGCGTACACCCACAAGGCGTCCGCTCCAGTCAGCGCCTTTAGGCTGGCCTGGAAGTACACCTCCGCCCTGCAGTCGCCGGCCGGAAACACGTACACCGGCAGCCGGTCCCGCTGGGTGAAGTCGATGCGGGCCTGAATCGGTTCTCCCAAGACCTCGGTTAGAGCTTCGGCCAGCTTTGCGAGGCACCACAACTCGAAGAGCCTTGTGTCGAACTCCTCGCCGTAGAAGGCGGCGGAGACCTCCCCCGGCCGCACGACAGGTTGGCCGGACAAGGCGTCCCTCACCCAGTGCGTGAGTTCAACGTAGGCGCCCGGCCTGTTGACATGCCCGGCGGCAAGCCGGGCTTCGACCCGTTCGAGCAACCCAGTGAGGGCCTCTCTTCCGCGCACGCGGTCCGCAGCGCTCACGGCGTCCTGAACAAGGGGGAGCCCGTGCAGTCGAATAAGATCACTGCGGAGTGCGGCGAGCTCCCGGCCCTCCGGGCTCCCGGCGGGTGGCGAGAGCAGCGCGATGACACCGTCGATTTCGCGCAGCATCCAGCGCAGTGCGAAGGCGACGAGGATGTTCTCCGGGGTGCTGCTATCTCGCCGGATGACGTGGACCGGGTACCTCCGCGGGACCGTCACCCGTCCGCGCTCTCGGAGGTGGCGAACCACGTCGAGCCGACCGCGCAACTGCCCAACATGCTCTTCGGATCTGCGCTGGTACCGGAAGTTCGGGGTGGAGGCCACGCTCCGACAGACGTTGGCAAGTCGACGGCCGGCAAGCAGAGCGACACGAAGTCGGATGGCACCAAGGATCCGGTCGGTGCTCGTGATGTCCGCGCCCAGCGGCCGCCGCTCTGTGGCGGCGCGCGGGGCGTCGGTGAGTGAGAACGTCGTCCCCTCCACGAAGTAGGTGGCGACGAGCGGAAGCGCCGAGGCCACTGCCGCGGAGCGGGCGGGCGCTCCCAGCGTCCCGCTTGGCGGTCTCTGTTCGAAGGGATCCACGGTCACCTCGTCAGAGTTGCAACGACCCTCAAGGCGGGGCTGCGGGGGCAGATGCGGCTCCTCACGCGAAGTTGGTGCTCTGTGCGTCAAGGAGCAGCCTCGTAGCTGCCGCAGCCTTCGCGAGTTCGGATTGCTCGCCAAGCCACTCGGCCATGCTGCGCACGACGTTGGGAGCAACGCCCACCATCTGCGGCACGATCAGGTCCGCGATGGCGGCATCGAGCGTCCTGAGCAGCTCTCCATTCGCGAAGGCGCGAAGAGACACCACTCGAAGGACGTCCCGGAGCTGCGCTGTGCCGAGCGGCCAACCACCGCCCGAGTTGTACCTGAAGCGGGCGACCATCCGACGGAGCACGACGATGGCATCGGTGACCTTCTGATTGGCCACCAACTCCCCCAGGACCGTCTCGGCGTCTGCGGCGCGAACCTCGGGGTAGTTCGCGGCAAGCCACTCAGCTGCTTGACCAAGGGCGGCTTGGAGTTCGTCATCGAGTTGACCTTCACGTGGCACTCCGACGTACACGAACTGGAATCTGCGGCTGAGCCCCTGGGAAAAGCTGTAGACGAACGACGCATCGACGTTGTTCATCGTGCCGATGATGCGGAACCTCCGCGGGACGACCACCACGCTCCGTTTTGGATCGTCAGCGAACCACAGTGGCAGTCTCCGCTCTCCGCCGAGCACGCTGTACAGACCGCCGATGGCCTTATCGATCTCAGCGCGACTGAACTCATCCACTATTTGCCAGTGCGCCTGCGGGGCGCCTTCCGGCGATCCGGGATCCTCGGCATGACGCTGCACTTGTTCTGCGCAGTGGACCGCTGCGCGGGTGATGTGCCCGAGCCAGGGACGGAGAACCTCTTGGCCACCCTCCCCCCGCCCCGGAAGGAAGCCGCCGATGACGTCGAACGTCGACCAGTCGGCCGTTGCAGTTTCCAACCAGTAGGTGCAGTTGAACGCCTCGGCGAGAATCTTGGCCAGCGTCGTCTTCGCCGTCCCCGGCGGTCCCTGAAGTACCAGGTGCCCGGTCAGAAGCCCGAGTACGCATCGCTCGATCAGGTCGTCTGGATCCGGCAGCACGAGCTTGTCCCGTTCCACCAATGCAACGACGCGGGCTATCAGTGCATCCACGTCTCCGCTCTCGAGCGGCAGTTCGGCCCACGCCTCAAGGGCGTTGTAGTCATCCCGCGGTTCCTGAATGAGCGGTCCTGGCGTCGCGTCCGGAGGCGGCGTGCGAGGCTGGATGGGGAGTAGGCCGGCAAGCTCTTCGTCCGACCAGTCGTCCTCGGGCACGCTAGGCAGCCGGCCGTCGTCGGGCTCGACGAAGATGGCCGTCCGCTCCTCAGCCGTCAGGTGCAACTCGTTTGATAGCTCGCGTGCCAGTTGCAGGGTCGACGTCACTCCGTCCGGCACTGCGGAGCGGTAGCGCCAGACCGCTAGCTCAAGCAGCGGAACCCTTTTCTGGGCCGGGACGATCGCCCGAAGCCCGTCGAGGTACCCGCTGTCTTGCTGCCGAGTGGCGATCGCCATCGTCTGGACACCACCGACCTTGCGGTCGTTGGAGGTTTCCAGAACGACCGACAGTTTCGCGGACATCCGGTTCGGCTTGTTCTGGGTCCAGACCGTCCCGACTGGCCATCCACCGTTTCCGGCGTCTGCACACCATTGAGGGGTGAAGGGGTCGTACCACTTGAACGGCTCAAGCCCTGCCACCCCGAAGAATCGATCGGCGAACGACTTGTAGTCGTCGCTGGTCACATCAATCGGCACGCTCGCGGCACCCGCCCACTTCGCCGCCAGCCAACTGATCAACGCGAAGCTCGGGCGCCCCAGGTGAAGGTCACGCAGCTGCTCGGCCGCCTGCACCACACGTTCCTTGCTGATCCTCAACGCAGCCTCCCACGCCGAGGCTACGGTGCGTCGTCGCCCGCCTGCGCAGCGACGTGCTGTCGGTGGCCACCCGTACGGTCCCCACGCCGACGTCGGAGTCGCAACTCGACGAATCGGTGTCGATCTCATAGAGTCACATCGCTGTAAGATCACGAAAGGAAACCGATGGGGGACATGGCCGACGGCCCGCGGACGATCGATCTCTTCTCCGGTGCGGGAGGGCTGTCGGAGGGGTTCCGCCAGGCTGGCTTTCGAGTCGGTCTCGGCCTGGACTTCGACGAGGAGGCCTGCAACACCCATGCGGCGAACCACCCGGACGCGAAGGTGCTCTGCACCGACGTCAGGCAGGTAAGCGGCGCAGACCTGCTGTCGGAGACCGGCTTCGGCGAGGTCGACGTGATGATCGGTGGTCCAAGCTGCCAGGGGTTCTCCACGCAAGGGCGTCGGGGCGCCTGGGCCTCCGAGGACGATCCCCGCAACCTCCTCTACCGCGAGTTCGCCCGACTTGTTGGCGAACTGCGACCCGAGTGGTTCCTGCTCGAGAACGTGCCAGGCCTGCTCTGGTTCGACCGGGGATCCTTCGGTCGTCGTGTGTTCGCAGCGTTCGAGGCGCACGGCTATCGCGTCGCCCACAAGATTGTGCTGGCGGCGGACTACGGCGTCCCCCAGCTGCGACGCCGGCTCCTCGTGGTCGGAACCCGCACGGGTGGCGCGTTCCCGTGGCCACGGCAGACGCACATGGGTGCGGTGCGTCGCGACGCGATCGAACTGTGGGAACGTCGGCGCCAGGAGAAGTTCCCGCACCTGGCTCCGCACCGAACGTTGTGGGACGCGATCAGCGACCTTCCTGCGCTCCCCGACGGCGGGGGTGAGGAGGAGAGTCGGTATCGGACCAAGCCGCAAGGCGAGTATCAGGCCTTGATGCGGGGCGAGAACTCAGTTCTGTGGGATCACCAAAGCCCGGTGTTGCCGCAGGTGCACTACGACCTCATCCGGCATGTCCGCGAGGGCCAGACCTGGCGCGAGATTCCTGTCGAACTCCTCCCCGAGCGGTTCGCGAAGATTCGGCGCACCGACGGCACGAACTTGTTCGCTCGCCCGGAGCGCACCCGGCCGAGCTACACGATCATCACGCAGTTCGGCAACGTGACCACGGGGGCGTACACCCATCCCACGCAAGATCGTGCGTTCTCGGCTCGCGAAGGGGCGCGGATCCAGAGCTTTCCTGACTCCTATCGGTTCTACGGCAACCTGACGTCCAAGTACCGTCAGATCGGGAACGCAGTGCCGCCACTGCTGGCGCGGACGATGGCCGAGGCGCTGCTGCTTGCGATTAGGGGCGAGGCGGGCGAGGACGTGCTCGCGGAGAAGCGAGAGCTGCTGATTCCGGAGCAGTTGGAGCTTCCCGCAGCCGTCTAGGTGAGCTCGGGCGCCCTACGCTGTGACGCGTGGGAGAACGGGCGCCGGCTCCGCCAAGCCGGCGCCCGTGGGCGTCTTCGGAACATGCCCGCAAGGTCATGGTCGCCAACCGGGGGCGAGACACGCTCCCCGAACTTCGACTCAGGCGCGCAGTGCACGCGCTCGGCCTGCGGTATCGCGTCTGCGCGCGCCCTTTGCCCGGCCTGCGGCGCACCGCGGATCTCGTCTTCCCGCGACAGCACGTTGCCGTGTTCGTGGATGGCTGCCACTGGCACGGCTGTCCTGAGCACTGGGCCCCGCCTCGAACGAACATCGCGTACTGGGTCGCGAAGGTCGACCGCAACCGTGCGCGGGATAGGGAAACCGACCGCCTACTCGAAGAAGCTGGTTGGGTCAGCGTCCGGTTCTGGGAGCACGACGATCCGCAAGCCGCTGCACTTCATGTGAGAGACGTCGTGAAACATCGGGGGACGACACTCCGTACTCCCTAACTCGGGAAAGGATAGAGATTCGTCGCTGCGCGCAAGGAGAGACCGGCGCCGCTGGGCTTCCAATCGTGGCGGAGTTGCACGCCGCTGGCGAAGGTCAACTCATCTATCTGTTCAGAGTGTCCGGACGACGTCCTGAGCCCGGCAGACCTTGCCGCACACACGAGGCAGCTCAACCAGGCATGCAGCGGATCGGGCCCGTGGCACAGGAGGACGTGAACATCGACGCCACCCCGCATCCATGCCCGAGCCGCGGCCGCGTACGTGCCCAGGCGGGTCCTCGTGGCGGCGTCGGTAGGGACCTCGGTGGCCTTGCCGTCACCGATTAGCAGGGACGGACGCTGCCGGTGAAGGCGCACCAGGTCCGGCCGCTCCACCTCGTGGAGCGGCGTGTCGACGGTGTAGCCGGCGAGCGTGGCGAGGTCCTCGAGGAGACCGACCCGCTCTTCGTGCAGGGCCGAGGGGGCACTCACCGCGGCACCGGCCGAGCCGTCGACTGCAACAGCTCCTCGAGCAGCATGCGACGGGTGGGCACAGTGTCCCTCGGGTCGCCGAGCAGGTCGGCCTGGGCGTCCGCCTTCGTCCGCAGGCGCTGGTACTCCGGCTCCTCGATGGTGCCGTTGGCAAGCAGGGTGATGTACCGCACCTCCCGCTCCTGCCCGCGGCGGTGGATCCTGTCGAGGCTCTGCAGGTAGTGGGCGGCCTGGTTTGACAGCGACTCGTAGACGGCGTATCGGGCGGCGTGCAGCGTGAGCCCGGCGCCGGCGGCCGCCGGATTGCCCAGGAAGATCCGGACGTCGTCCTCCTCCTGGAAGCGTCGCACGGCCTCCCGACGCTGCGCGGCCTCGGTGACCGACCCGTCCACCCTGACGAGGCCGTAGCGCGCGAACCGCGCGGTGATGCGGTCGAGACTGGAGCGGTAGAACGACCAGATGATCACCTTCTCCCCGTGCCCGGCAACGAGGTTCTCCAGGAGGGCGTCGAGCGCCTCGAGCTTGGCCGGCACCTCGTCGTATCCGGGGACCACCGGCCCCGGGTCGGCGCAGATCCGCAGCAGGGCCGCCCGCCGCTCGAGGAAGTTCTGGAGTTGGCGGGTGTAGGCCTCGTCGTCCGTGCTCTGCAGGTCGATGATCAAATCGTTGAGTGCGGCGTCGTACGCAGCCCGCTGCTGGGGGCCGAGTTCGACCGGGATCTCCGTGAACGTTCGCTGCGGGAGATCGGCCAGCACCCGCTGCTTCAGGTTCCTGACGAACACGCCACGGTCGTGCAGCCGGGCCCGGACCTGCCCCCTAGCGCGCTCGCGGTCCTTGTCCAACCGCAGGCCGGCGAACGTGTAGCCGAAGTCAACGAGGTCGAACTGGGCGATGACGTCGCCCGCGGCGTTGGGGGCCGGGGTGCCGCAGAGCACGAAGGCGTGCGTGCACCACTCACGCACGCGCAGCGCCGCGGCCGTCCGGCGTGCGTCGTGGTTCTTGACGTTGAACGACTCGTCCACGGCCAGGGTCAGCCGCGTGCGTCGGGCCAGGCGGACCACCTCGTGTTCGAGGGCCACGAGGGTCTCGTAGTTCGCGACGACCACGTCCGCCCCGGCAAACAGCGCCTGGGCCTTCGCGCGTCGGTCGCCGTCCGCGACCGCGACCCGGTACAGGTCGCCGGTGAACCGTTCGAACTCCCGCTGCCACTCGGCGACCATGCTCTTCGGCGCGACGACGAGCAGCGTGTCGGTGAGCCCGCGCTCCACGAGCAGATCGAACGCGGCGATCATCGTCACCGTCTTCCCGGTGCCCTGCTCATCGAACACGCAGCCGCCCCAACCTCCGTCGACGGTCAGCGCCGCGACGTTGCGGGCCTGGTGGTCGTCCAGGCGGTCGACGAGTGCGGAGTCGGCGATCTGCAGCCGCGCGGCGGCCGGGTCGCCGTTGGTGATCTCCTGCCACCGCCGGCGCACCTCCTGGGCCCGGTCCCAGATCCGGGCGCGGTTCTCGGCCAGGCACCGGGCGGTCTCGCCCCACTCGAGACCGCCCCCCGCCCGAAGAAGGGCGCTGGCCTGGTCGAAGTCGACCAGGACGGCCCCCTCGCGCACCCGCAGGCGGGCCTGCACGCCGGCGGTGGCGAGGACGGACCTCGCCGCGGTGGTGGACGCTGCGACCACGGCGAACTGCCGACGGTCGGCGGTGAGGCCGACGTGGGGCCGGCGACCGCCCGGTTCAGTCATGACCGGACACGGCCCTCTCGCCGCGGACGATGAGCTCGCCCTCGATCGTCCCCAGGCTCGCGCGGAACACCCGCTCGAGGTCACCGAGGAGCTTCGTGCTCAGAGACCGCCAGTTGTCCGGCGGGGCGCCGCCGAGCCGGTCCACACACGAGCTCAGGAAGGCTTCGAAGCCGATCTTCTTCCTCGTCGCGGTCTTCCGGTCGGCCGTGATCACGGCCTCCTTGACCAGCTCCAGGGCACCCTTACGGTCCTGCTGCTCGAGCCGCTCGTGCGCCGTCTCCAGCTGCTCCATCGCCTCCTCGTCCGCGACTACCTTCCACAGGCTGCGGACCTGCGTGCCGGAGTCCATCACCTCGAACATCAGGTCGTAGACGGTCCTCTTGAGGTCGTCGTCCTCATCGAGCTGGTTGGTGATCTTGTCGGCGGACTTGCCGGCCTGGATCTCGTAGAACCACTGGAAGATGTCGTCGGCCTTGTACCGCACCTCGGAGGCGTCGATCCCCCGCTCCTCGACGTGGTAGGTCTCGAAGTCCTCGGCCCACTGCACCATCCGCAGGTACCGGGTCACCGCGCTGACGCTGATGGCGTACTGGTCGGCGATCTTCTTCTTCAGCAGCTTCTCCTGGGTCGCCGTGAAGCTGCCCCGGACGTTGTCCCGCTCCTTGCGGTAGTCGCGGACGACCAGCCGCGCCTTGACGAACTCGGGCCACTGCTCTTTCAGGTCGTCCTCGAAGTTGAGCGCCACGACGACGGCCTCGAACTGGTCCTCCGTCGTCTCGGGCGGCGCGACCCACACCTTGACCCAGCGGGCGCGCTCCCTCTCGTCCGTGGTGAAGCCGTCCTTGTCGCAGACGTACTTGGCCCCGGCCAGCCGCCGGTTGCCGTCCTTCGGCTCGCCGTCGCTGGTCAGGATCGGCGGCCGCTCGACACCCTTGCGAGCGATGCTCTTGGCGAGCGGGCCGATGTTGAACGGGTCCTTCTTCTTCAGGCTGGGCAGGTACAGGTCGCCGTGCATCAGCTGGACGAGCTCGTCGTCATCGGGTTCGCGGTGGTTCCGGTCACGGAACTCGGCCACCTGCAGCTCGACGCGGTGGTTGCCCTTCCACAGGTCGATCTCGCCGACGTCGACGTACCCCTCCCACATCGGCACGGCGGTGTTGTTGAACGTGGGCACCGGCACGACGAGGTGCGGCTTGAGGCCGTTCCGCTCGATGAGGTTCACCTTGCCCCACGGCTTCTCGTCCCCGGCCGTACCCAGCAGCCGGTGGACCTCCTCGGCGACGTCCTCGTCGTTGCCGACCCCGGTGGCGTTGCGCAGCAGCACGAGGATCCGCGTGTACAGCCGCTCCGCGATCTCGGCCGAGATGTCGGCGCTACGCGCGGACTCCACGGCCTCCTGGACCTGCGGACCGAAGTCCGCGGACAGCACCTCAATCTCGCCGAGCAGTTCGCGCATCGCGCGCCGCACCCGGGTGTCATCGATGTGGACGGTCATCGTCACTCCTCTCCGCCGGCGACCCGGCGGTCCATCAGTCCGGTCTCTTCGACGAACTCGCGCAGCCTGCGCAGCCCCCGCGACTTCCACTTGCGTACCGACAGGGGATTGATCTGTTCGCCCAGGTTCTCCGAGACGATCTCGGCGATCTCGTCGGTCTCGAGGACGTCTCCGGCGACGACCATGTCGAGGTAGACGAGCATGACCTGCTTGATGTTGGCGTTCTCCCACGTCCGGATCTCGGCCTTGATGAGCTCCACCGCCATGTCGCGGAGGACCGTGTCCTCCGGGCCGGGGGCCACGGCGTCGGCGTGCCGCTCGACCGGGAAGTCCCTGCGCCGGGTGGTCAGCTTCAGGAGCTCGTTCCAGGCCACCCGGGCGAGGAACGACCGCACGTCGCGCACGGGGCCGTGCGCCTCGAACCGCTCGAGCAGCTTCTCGACGGCGGTGGCCACGGCGTCCTCGACCTCGGCGGAGCCGACGTTGTCGAACTGCCTCCGCAGCTGCTCCACCAGGCCCAGGAGGAAGCGCTCGTGCAGCACCCACTGGAGGGCCTCGAGCCCCTCGAAGTCCTCGGCGGCAGATCCGCTCGTCGTCCCGGTCACACCAAGAAGATCCTGTTGAGGGCCGCGGCGTGACACGGGCGACTAGAAAGTTCTTCCATGCGGCTCCGGGGCCGCCCTGCCCGCCGGCCGGTGAGCCCGTCCGGTTCCGCGTCGAGGATGATCATGTTGCGCATGCCGCCTGTGTACCGACCGCCTCGGACGAATCCGGCCCTCGTCCACGAGGCCGTCCCACGTCCGGGTGACCTGGCCCTGCGGCTGCTGCCGCGCTGACCGGTGACGCTCAGGCGGTCACCGACCGCGCTCCAGGACGAGGGAGTCGACCGCCGCCGCGACGGCCTGCAGCTCGTCGGTCGTCATGGACGCGAGGGACCGCACGAGGCGGCCCAGGAGCTCGGCATCTGATCCGCCGGCACCACCGGCGCCCGCGCGATCGAGGCGACGACCATCCCGGAGCGGGGTGGCCACCGCCTCCTCGGACGACCCGGTGTCGGGCCCGCGTCGCCGCTCCCGCGCGGGGGAGCTCTTCATCTCGAGGATCATTCGTTGACCGCCGACCTCGATCTCGAAGTCCGCACGGTCCTGGGCCGGACCGGGCTCGAGGTCTACGGCCCGGAGCAGCTGAGCCGCCACGTCGCGGGCCGGCACCCGCGCGCCCCGTTCGATCATCCGGACGTAGGCCGCCGTGACGCCGACCTCGGCAGCGAGGTCCTCGGCGCGCCGACGCAGCGCGATGCGACGTTGGCGAAGGACCCGTCCGAGGTCTCCGCCGACGACGCCCCGCTGCCCCTCCACGCTGGTCGCGGCGCCTGAATGCTCCTCGCCAGCTCCGCTCCCCTTGACGGCATCTGCCATACGCATCATTGTACCGTGCACGGAACACAACTGGTTTCACGAAACAGGAGGGAACTATGCCTGTCGACCACGGCCATCCCGGCACATCGAGCAAGTACTACGGCACCGGTCAGAGCGAAGAGCGCATCCGCACCGCGCGCGACCAGAGGCGCCTGAAGGCGGAGTTCGCCGCCAGCGAGAACGTCGCCTACAACGAGGGGCTCGACCAGCGAGCGGAGCAACTCCGGGCCGCGTCGTTCTGGCGCGGTCGTGCTGTCCGTCGCGTGCAGCGAGCGGAGGGAGCGTGATGCCGGTCAGCGAGGAGTCGTTGGAGCGCATGCGCGAAGCCGGCCGGACCAACCGCCGCGCCGACGGGAAGACCGCCACGGAGCGGGGACGGGACGACATGCTCGCCTGTGTCAGGAACTCGCGACGATGGACCACGGACGCGGCTATCGACGAGTGCCAGATCCAACTGCGGAAGTAGGCGGACCTCGCCCCGTCCGGTGACCCGGAACGGTGGTGGCGGCACGGCGTCGTGGGACCCGTGCGGCCACCACCGGCGGCCGGACCGTGCCTTCCATGGCCACGCACGAGGGTGCGTTCGTCCGCCTGCCTACGCTGTCCGCCGAGCTGGAGCGCATCCCGGATGCCGCCAGTGCCGTTGAGCTGCTCGGCGAGACGAGCAGCCGGCGCATCCGAGTCGAGCGGCTCGACTGCCGGTGCCGGCCGGAAGCCACCGTCGGCTGACCTGGCGTGGACGCCTTCCGGCTGCCCCCGGCGTACACGGACCGCGGGCTCCTCGTCAGGCAGCCGGGACGGTGAGCGGCGGTTGCCACCGCCCGGCGGGGGTCGTGGCCTGCTGCCGCACGGCCAGCCGCTGCCGGAACGTCGCCTGCCCGGAGGGCTCGCCGTGTACGAGCATCACCTCACCGGCACCCACCTCGGCCGTGATCCCGACGAGCTCGTCGGCGGTGGCATGCGCGCCTAGCCCGTAGCGGGCCACGTGCGCGGCGACGGTCACCGGCGAGGGCGGGCCACCGGCGGCGGTAGGCAGCTCGAACTCCCCACCTCCGGCCTCGGCGAGTGCCAGCAGCCTCCCGCCGGGGGACTCCTCGTCCTGGTAGCCGACGATCATCAGGCCAGACGCCGGGTCGGGCAGCAGCTCGCGCGCCCAGGACACTGCCGGGCCCGCGGTGAGCATTCCCGACGTCGCGATGACCACCCCGCACCGCAGCGCCGCGATCGCCTGCTGGGTGCCACCGACGGGGACCCGGCGGACCCGGGGGCCGAAGATGCGCAGCGGTCCGCCGTCGGGACCGATGTGCGACTCGTACACGGCGGTGACGTCGCGGGCGAGACCGTCGACGAGGACGTCGACATCCGGGAGGTGTTCGGCGAGGACGGCGGCGACCTCCTGGGCGCGCCCCAGCGCGAAAGCCGGGATGAGCACCCGCCCGCCGGCGGAGGTCACCGTGGTCACGTCTCGCACCAGCTGTGCGACCTCGGCCTCTCGCGGCGTGCGGCGCCCGGAGCCGGCGTAGGTCGACTCGAGCAGCAGCAGCTCCGCGCCCTTCGCGGAATCGGGGATCTCGATGCCGCCGACGGTCTTCTGCCCTGGCCGGGACACGTCTCCTGAGACGACGACCCGCCGCTCGCCGACATGCACCACCACGCCGGCCGCGCCGACGATGTGCCCGGCGGGGAACAGTTCGATCTCGCACTCCCCCACCCGCCGCCGGCGGCCCAACGCAGTCGGCACCAGCCGGCCGAGAGCCCGCTCGACGTCGTCGCGGTCGAACGGCGCGGCCATGCCAACGCGGCGGGCCAGCACCTTCGCGGAGTCGAACCACATCGTGGCCAGCAGGTCCGCGGTGGGTGCGGTCACGTAGACGGGCGTGTCCGGGCGGCGGGCTATGACGGCCGGTACCCAGCCGGCATGGTCGTTGTGCGCATGCGTGACGACGATGCCGTGCAGCGGCCCGGAGAGCGCCTCTTCGATCCGGCGCGGCGCGAGCGTCTCGGCGTCGGTGCCACCGGGCCGGGACCCGGCGTCGACGAGCAGTCTGGTGTCGCCGGCGGTGACCAGCACGCAGGAGCCGCCGACCTCGACACCACCGCCGAGGACGTCGACGCGCAGCTCCCGCTCGTGCACCACGGCGACCGGCTGCGGGGGGCGGACGAACGCCTCGAGCAGCTTCGGCAGCCACGCGGCGGCTGTCTCGGCGACCTCGGCGGGCAGCCCGGCGGCACGGGCGGCCGCCACGAGGCGGGCGGGGTCTGCGGCCGGGCCCCCGACGTCGTGGCGGGTCGGGTCCACCCGTTCGGGTTCGCCGGCACCGACCCCGCGGGTGTCGGCGGGCCGACGGACCTCGGCCGGGGTGAGGGTCGCGGCCAGCTGCTCGGCGGCGCGGACCGGGTCGGCAGCGTCGCGGCGCGCGGCGGCCAGCTGCGCCTCGGCGGCCGCCGCGCGTGCCTCGAGCGCGGTCAGGTCCTCGGCGAGCCCCGCGTTCTCGTCGCGGAGCCGGGCCGTGTCTGCCTCGGCAGCGGCGGCCTGCACGCGGGCCCGGTCGCGGGCGGCGCGCAGCTCGGCGACTCTGCGGTCGGCGCGGGCGGCTTCCCGCTCCTCGGGCGCCTCCCTCTCGGCGCGTACGGCCCGGCGGACGGCCCGGCCGCGGGCACGGCGGGCCGTGGCGAGCATGCCGCGCACGGACTGCGCGCCGCGGGCCGAGGCGGTCGCGTCGATCGACAGCAACTGGGCGACGACGTCGCTCCCCTCCTGCGCGGACCCGGCGTTCCCCCGCAGCGCCGCGGTGGTGGCCACGCGCAGCGCGGGCACCTGTTCCAACAGGCCGAGCAGCCGAGTGATGCCGTCGGGGTCGGTGACCACGGCGTCGGGATCAATCGGCTGAGGGGACCGCTCGGCAGCGATGGCTGCAGCGGCCCGCAAGGCCGCGCGGACCGCGACTGGCAGGCTGAGCCCGGCTGCGGCCGGGGAGTTGTTCCCCTCCGCGGTCACGCCCGCATTCCGGTCTGCCGGGCCACCGCGGCTGCGAGCACCGGCTCGGCCTGCGCCCGCCCGTCGGCGGTGACGGCCAGGCATCCCAACGCCAACAGCGTGTCGATGACCTCGCCGACGCCGGTGAACCTGGCGGAGGTGGCCAGGGCGGTCAAGCCGGCGTCATCGGCGAGGACGGCGGCCAACTCGTCGGGCTGTTCCCCGGCCTCCGCGGTCAGGCCCGCGGCGACGTCGAACACCGCCCGCAGGGCGGGCGAGTCCTCGCCGACGCCGGCGTCGGCGACCAGGCGCTGTCCGGCGTCACCGTCCAGCCACGCGGCGGTGTCCTCGAGCAGCCGGGCCGCCCCGGGCGCGGGCTGGCCGGTGGTGGCGAGGGCGGCGGTGTGCGCGAGCACCTTCGGCCAGCAACCGGTGACCGCCGCCAGCCGGGCGCGGGAGGACTCGTCGGGGAACGGCAGGTTGTCTTGGTCGCACCACAGCCGCAGACCGGGCGTGTCGACGCGGGCGAGGTCGATGCGCTCGGTGCGTCGCACCCACGTCGGCGCGTTGCCCGGCGCACAGACCACCGCGACGGTCACGTCCACGGGCGCGGCCTCGACGGCGGCCTCAGCGGCGGCGAACAGCGCCGCCAGCACGTCGGCCGGGCAGCCGGTGGCGTCGGCGAGGACCAGCGTCGCGTCGCTGGCGGCCTTCGCGACCTCGGCGCGGATCCCGTCGGGCGTGACGGTGTGGCAACGGGTCAGGGCCCCCAGCCACCGGCCGCCGGAGCGAGCGGCCTCCGCGGCGGTGACAACCGCACCGACGCCGAGAGCCGCCGAACCGGCGACTGCGAGCACCTGCCGGCGGGCGTCGAACAGCCGGCCCAGCTGCCGCTCGGTCAGCGGACTGCGCCCGGCCTCGCCGAACGGGCGGCGGTGGCTGCCGGCGTCGGAGACAGACGGCACGGTCAGCCGGTCGGGCGCGGAGAGCAGGATCTCCAGCACCTCCTCCTCCGTCCCCAGGAGCCGCAGCACGCTGGGCGTGCGGAGCCGGTACCGGCCGCCGTCGGCGGCGAGTACGCCTAGGTCGACGCACTCGGCGACCAGGCTGCGGAAGTCGTCGGCTCCGCACGAGGCGAACCCGGCCGGCCAGTACGCGCGGCACTCCTCCGACAGCTCCGACAGGCTGAGGCCGTAGTCGATGCCGTGCTCGTGGGCGGCGGCGGCGACCGCGTAGGCGACCACCAGGTAGCGGTGGTCGAGGTTGAGGGTGAGGACGTACTTGTCCCGGTAGGCCGCGCGCAGGTCGGCGTCGGCGAACACGACCTCGACGTCCTCGGCGGTCACCAACTGCGGAGGCCCGTCGGCCGGCACCGGCTGGGCCGCCATGTGCCGCATCAGCGCCTCGCCGAACAACTGCAGCAGCGCGGGCATGTTGTTCGCCAGCGCGAGGATCCGCGCCGGCAGGGTGTGCGGGTCGGCGAAGCCGAACCCGAGCGCGCCGAGCGGCTCGGTGAGCAGTTCGTGGGCGTGCTGGGGGCGCAGCGGGCCGACGACGATCGGGCGGCCCAGGTGCGCCAGTGGCTGGTTGGGCAGGGACTCGAAGCGGGCGGTGCGGTGCAGCCCGGCGAAGACGAACTTCACCCGGCGCTCCGACTCAAGCATCATCCGTCGGCACCGGTCCACGTTCGGGAAGAGGGCGTCGACCGCGTCGGCCTCGAGGAAGGCGTCGGCCTCGTCCAGCAGGACGAGCAGTGCCCGGCTGGGGTTGCCCTCCAGCCAGCGCAGCACCGCGGCGTGCACCTCCTCGGCGACGTCTGCACTCACCGGCACCTCGCCGACGATCCCGGCGCGGTGCAGGTCGGGCCACAGGGTCTGCCAGAGCCGCTCGGGATGCCCGTCGCCCCCGACCGTGAACAGGCTCGCCATGACCGCGTGCCTGGCCGTGCCGGACTCGACGAAACGGCGGGCGGCCTCGCGCAGCAGTGCCGACTTGCCCAGCTGGCGACCGCCGGAGACGAACGACGGCCCGGCGAGGTCCTGCACCGCGGCGAGTTCCTCGGTGCGCCCGTAGAACATCTCCTTCGGGGTGTCCCCGGGGGTGTCGCGATACGGGCTGGCAGCGGTGAAGGGCAGCGCGATCGCCTCGAACGTCTTTCGCCGTGGCTCGGGCTGGCACGCCAGGTAGGCCAGCGCGCCGGCGTCGAGCCACAGCAGCGGCGGCTTCGTGCGGCCCCGCGCCGCGTTGGCAATGGCACGCCGCTGGTCGGCCGACAGCGCCGCGCCGGTCCACAGCACCAGCACCGTCTGGTCGCCCGCCTCGCCGCTCATCCACTCCAGCACCGTGGTCGGGCTGGGGGCGCTCTTGACCAGCAGCACCCGCAGCGTCGTCCCGTCGGGGCTCATGCCCGACCCGAGGGCGGGGGTGAGGGCGTCGCCGTAGCCGGAGACCCTGTGCAGCGTCAGCCACTGCCGGCCCGCCTGCCCGGCCGGCGACGGGTGCTGGCGGACGTCGCCGAACTCCAGGCCGGCCTGGGACAGGACCAACCGCAGCGCACCGGCGAGCTCCACCGACCGTTGCGTGCCCCGGCCACCGGTCAACGCCGACTGCCACGCGCCGATAGCCTTGCGGGCGGCGTCGCGTCGGACGTCGGGCAGCGAGGCCGGGTCCAGCCCGCCGCCGACCAGCCCGGCCACGCCCCTGCTGACCGGGCCACCGGACAGCACGACGTGCAACTCGGCGAGCAGGTTGGGGTGCGCGGCGGCGAGGTCGGGGACGGCCGGGAAGAACCGCTGCAGATGTCCGGGCTCCGTGCGCGGCTGCGGCAGACGGTCGCCGGCCAGGGTCGTCTGCAGGTGTTCCTCGGCGCTGGCGACGTGCCCCTCGCGGGCCCACGCCGACAGCTTCTCGGCGGCCTCGGCGACGAGCGTGCTGCTCTGCGCGTGCTCGGCGATGCGAGCCAGCGCCCCGTCGATCTTGAGCTGCTGGTGCCGGTCGAGCTCGGCGCGGATGCCGGCGGCCGCGGCGCGGATGCGGCCGTAGTCCCGGCGGGCGTTGTCGTCCAGCGCCCGGGCCCGCGACGCCAGCGTCGCCCACGGCCCGTCGTCGAGGGTTCCGGCCATCCGTCGGGCGTCGATGAGGCTGCTCAGCGCGGTCACCTCGTCACCGACGACACCGGTCATCTCGGTGATGTCGGCGGCACGCTGCCGGTCGAGGGCGGCGGCGGTGGCCGCGTCCTCGGCGCGCAGCCCGGCGACGAGGACGGCGGTCAGGTCGTGGTCGCCGCGAGCGGCGCGACGGGCGTAGGCGACCTCGGCGTCGGGCGCCTCGCCGGCGACGGCGAGCAGCGCCGGGAGCGTCTCGGCGTTCAGCCCGGCGTCCGGCAGCAGCGTCTCGGCCGCCAGCGGCAGGTCGGTGGCCAGCAGCTCGGCGTGCCCGGTGTAGGCGACCGGCGGCTCATCTCCGCCGGGGGCGTCCCCGTCGCAGATCGCGAACGCATCGGCGAGCAGCTGCCCGGCTGCGTCGATCGTCGCCGCTGCGAGCGAGTCGTCGCCGGCCTGGGCGGCAAGCTCGGCGGCCGCGGCGAAGCGGACGGCCGCCAACCGCTGCCGGAGCTTGTTCAGGGGCGCGGCCTGCCACGCGCCGGCAGAGACTGCGGCCGCCTGCCCCACGTGCTCGGCGGCGTTGGCCCAGCGGACGGCAAGCTCCAACGCCTCTTCCCAGCGAGCCAGCAGGGTACCGCGGGCGCCCGCCTTGATCTGGCGCTTCTGCTGCCGGTTGAGCTCGCTGAAGGTCGTGTCGATCGCCTTCGCGGCCTTGCCGCGCAGCGACACGACGGCATCACGCACGTCCGGCACGGCAGCAGGGTCGTTCGCCGCCACCATCCCGAGCAGCGACCCCAGCGGTCCGTCGGGGTTCAGCCAGGCGCCGTACACGCCATTGGCCGGCACGTACTTGATCGGCCGCCGGGCGGCGGGGGTGAGCAGGTCCGTGGCGGCGCGGGCGGCGTCGGAGGCGTCGTTCTCCGCTGCGGCCAGGGTGCCGACGGCGTCGGCGGCTTCGGCGGCGACGACGATCCCGGCACGGCTGGCGTCGGCGAGCGCGTCGAGAGCTTCGGTCAGGGCCGCCTGGTCGGAGACGCACGGAAGGAGGTCGGCCAGCACGCTCGCCGGGGACGCCGAGGGCGCCAGCAGCGCGACCCGGGCGGCAGCGGCCAGCGCGAGCAGCTGCCCGGCGCGGTCCTCGGCGAGCTTGTCGCGGGTGACCTCGCCGATCAGGTCGGCGAACGCCGACGCCAACGGGCCGGTCGGTGCAGACAGCGCGTCGGCGTAGGCGGCCAGGCGGCGCGCGGCGACGGTTGCGGGGGCGGCCCCGGCGGCCTCCAGGACGTCGGCGGCGAGTCCGAACCGTCGCTCGGTCATCAGCGCGGAGACGGCAGTGGCGACGTCCCCGTCGGCGCGGCCGGCGCCGGCCGTGTCGGAGGCCGGCGGCGCCTCGACGCGGGTGCCGGCAGTCATGTCGGCGTCGGCCTCCGGTGCCGCCACGGGGACGGGCCGCCGACGCGGCGCGCCGACGGCGGCGAGTGCGGCACCGGCGCCCGCCTGCAGCGCCGCGTCCAGTTCGGTGAGGTCGATGGCGGGGAGGTCGGCCCACTCGGCAGGGGCGGCGACGGTCCCTTCCTCACGGGCCGGCTCGGCCTCCGCGGAGGGCACCGGGGCGTCGGTCGGCACCGACTCGTCGGCGGGGATCCCGGCTGCGGCGCCGAGGGCGGCCCCGTCGGTGGGCGCCTCAGAGCCGGGCGTCTCTTCGGCGGAGACCGCGACGGTGGGCCCCTCCTCGCCGCCGCCGTCATCGGGGAGGTCCGGCGCCTCGGCGACGGGCGCCTCGGGCTCCACGGTGTCGCCCACCGCGTCTCCCGTCATCGCCTCGTCGGCATCGAGGAGAGCCTGCGCCGAAGCGTCGCCCTGGACCTCCGCATCGACTACGACAGACCCGACCTCGGGGTCGACCTCGTCGGGAAGGGTCACGAAGCCCATCGCGGCGGCGGTGAACAGCCCCACGGTCTCCGGCCACAGCGTCGCAGCGGCGCCCTGCGCCTCGGCGACCGCGGCGAAGTCCGACTGTTCCCCGCGGCGCTGCGCGGCGATGAGGTCCAGGACGCGCACCAGCGCGGCCAGCGGCTCCCGCGGCGCGTCCGGGTCGTCGAGCGCCGCCGCGGCTGCCTCCCGGACCTGCCCGATCGTGGTCCGTACGCTCTCGTGGCCCTCCAGCGCCGCGAGTCGGCGCAGCCACACCGCATCGGAGGCTGCGGCCAGCTGGGCTCGGAACCCCGCCACTCCCTCGCGGATCCCAGCCCTCGACTCGGGCAGCTGCCCGGCGCCGGTCCGGTGCCGCAGTTCCCGCAGGGCGGCGAATGCTGCGGCGACGTGGGTGACGACCTGTCCCAGAGCGGTGTCGTCCGGCAGCCTGCCGGCACGTAGTTCCGTGGCAACCGAGTCGGCGGCGTCGGCGGCCGCCTCCCACTCCGTCAGCACCCGCTCGCTGTCGATGATGAGCGCCTCGTCGTCGGGCGGGGCTTCCCCACCTTCCGCGGCGGCGGGCTCCCCGAAGGCCTCCGCGTGTTGCTCGGTGTCGCCGTCGGGCTCATCGGCCGGCTCGAGGTCGGTCTCGGAGGTTTCCTCGGGCATCGGGTACCGGTCCGGCAGCGCGCGGATCTCCTCCAGAGCGTGCTCCAGGCCGGCGTCATCGAGCTCGCCTGCACCGGTCACCCCCAGCGCGGCCAGCCGCGCGGCGGGGGCCAGTTCGTTCAGCGGAGCCGCCGGCACCGGCGGCAGCTGCGGGAAGCGCCCGGCCAGCGCGGCGTGTGCGTGCCGCGCGGTCTCCTCGGTGACCGCCAGGAACGCCAGGGCGACCGCCGATGCGGCCGTGTCCCAGGCGATCGCGCTCGCCAGCCCGGCGCGCAGCAGCGCCGGGGACAGCTCCCGCGTCGCGAGGTTCAGGTTGCCCGCCAGCTCGCCGTGGCGGGCGAACACCGCAGTCGGCGGTACGTCGTCGGCGCCGAGGACCGCGTCCCAGTGCTCGGGGTCCAGCGGATGGTCCAGCGCCGCCGCCAACGGTCCGGTCAGGTCGCGCAGCACCTCGCCACGGGCCGCCGGCTCCTCCGCGCGGGCGCGGGCCAGCAGCTGGGCGGCCATGCCCCGGTTCACCGTGGCCGCGCCACGCAAGCCCAGGACGCTGAGCACGTACTGGCGGCTGCGCTGTGGCATCGCACGCAGCACCCGCAGGACGTCGTCCGGGCTGACCTCGGCCAGGGCCTCCGACACGATCGCGTCCAGGTCGCACTCGTCGGCGATGTCGCGACCAGACGGCCACTGCTCCGGCGTCTCCGGCACCGTCGCCGACGGGTGGGAGTGCAAGTGCGGGCGGGGCCGACCGGCCTTGCGCCGACGTGAGTACGCCACGGGCGACCTCTTCGAGCGATGAGTTAGCGGATGAGAACGGACCGTATCGGGACGGTCCGACAACTCCGGTGAGCGCCGCCTTCGCGACCGCGCCATGTCGGATCCGCCGGCTTCCCGCATCCAGGCAAGGCGCCGTCGCGACTTCGACGGGGAGCACCCGTGGCCCCCGTCGAGCAGTGAGGGCAGCACCTCTCCCCCGCAGCGGCCTGCACGGTCAGGCCTCCATGACACCCGCCTCGCCCCCCGGACCAGTCAGACGCATGGACGAGAGCGGAGAGCCCGTGGACGAGCAGCAGGACCAGCCGACGATCGGTCGGCCCAAGAGAACGAAGGGCCGCCGCCGGGCGGCGCAGCTGAACGGCGGCATCACCGACGCGCCGGTGACCGCGGGCGGCTACGAGCACCGGGCCCCGGGAGCCTTCGCGGTGCGGGAGTCGGATCAGTACGACTACATGCTCCTGGAGAAGATGATCGAGCAGACCCTCGAGCGGCACATGCACATCCCCGCCGTGCAGGCCGCGGCCGCGCTCGGGGTGACGCCGCTGCTGCGGACGCCGGAGGGGGACGAGGTCCGCGAGGAGCTCAACGCCCGTCTGCTGTACTCCAGCGATGGTTCCGGCCGCCGGTTCTTCGGCGTCCGCTTCGAGATCGACGGCTACGCGTTCCAGTACGGCCTGACCACCGGTGCCGGATCCACCCTGCAGGGCGACAACGACTGGGTCGAGTCACTGGTCGAGCTGATCGAGGACTACCGGCCGGCCAGGCTCATCGCCGGGCCGGCGGCCCGCCTGGCCCGCATCGAGCCGCTGTTCGTGCGGATGGAGGCACCGCTGAAGGCGGCGAGGACCGCGGTGGTGACCGCGGAGACCCCGGAAGCCGGCTTGGACCTGCGCAACCCCGCCGACCTCGCCACCTGGCGGGCCCTCGCGAGGGCGGCCGAGGAGGACTACCGCGCCTCGGTCCTGCGGATGTTCACCGGCGTGCTCTACGACATCAAGCACAACCGGTACCCCCGGGCCCGTGTCTGTCTGTATCCGGGCTACCGGAAGCGCGGGGGCAGGCGTCGTGACAAGAACGACGTCCTGCTGGACACGTCTCCCGAGACCGTGAACTTCGTCCGGAAGTTCATCGAACTCGCTGCGAGCGATGCCACCGACGACGAGATCATCACGGAGCTGACTCCGCTGGGTCTGCGGTCACGGCACCCCCGGCTGGTGGCCGAGGGGCGGGACGCCCCCGAGCACGTCGATGATCCCCGGCGGATGCTCCGTTCCCTTTACCCGGCCTTGCGCACCTACCGGGACGGGACGTATCTGTTCCAGCACGAGGTGCCGCTGCCGAACTACGACGAGATCCACGGGTTCACCGTCTACCGCACCAACCCGCGCGACCACGGCTTCATCCAGCGGGAACTGCGGTTCCCGGTGCCGGACGGCGGATGGCACGAGCGTGCGCTGATCGAGGAAGCGATCCGCCGGCGGGACCCGGACCCGGACCCGGACGCCCCGGCGCCGGCCCCGCTCACCCGGGACACGGTCAAGCCGCTCGCCGGCCTGTTCCGATGGACCGACCAGGGCGGATACGAATACTGCCTGCTGGCGAACGACGCCGAGAGCTACGAGCTGCGGCGCCGCCCGGCCACGGAAGCCAGGACGGAATGGGGGCGGCGGGCGTTCGGCCCGAAGGACGGAGAGCTGACGGGCCGGTTCGACGCGGGCATGCTGCACCACGCCGTGGCGCAGGTGCTGCGCCACCTGGCCGAAGGCGTGCCCGCGACCCTGCCGTGCCCCGCGGCACCTCTCCCCTCGGACCAGGTCCTCACCGACCTCCGCCAGCAGCGTGGGGGTGCCCAGCGCAAGGCGGACGCGGCCCGCGAGGAGGTGCTCCGCGCCGGCGACGAGGACGAGAAGGCGCACTACCGGAGGCTCGGCGAGGAGCAGCAGCGGGAGGTCCGCCGGCTCAACGCCGAGATCGCCCGCGAGGAGGCCAAGCGCCGCCCGGTGCCGCGCACGACGCACGACGGGACGCGGATCGCCGCGCTGATCAGGATCCTCGAGGACCTGGCCGGGGCCGCGGACACCGCGGTCGCGCGAGCCCTTCGCGGACTCGTGCGCAGCGCGCGGATCCTGGACGCTCAGCCGACGCGGCCCCTGGCGCGGCTGCAGATGACCCTCGCCATCCGTACCGACACCGGCTCCCTGACCGTCGGGCCGATCAGCGTGCCGGTGAAGAACCGGGCGGTCGGCGGCAGGCCCGGCACGGACTCCCGCAAGGAGGGCTTCGCCCGCCGCAACGTCAACCTCCTCGAGGCGCTCCTGTTGGAGGCCGTCCCCGAGGACGACCACCGGGAGCTCTGGGAGACCGAGGGGTTCACCGCCCGCAACTACACGCGCCGCATGTTCGAAGCCCTCAAACCGGCCGTGGGTCCCCAGGTCGCCTCGGCACTCATCAAGTGCCCCAGCGTCGACGTGCGCCGCGCCGCCCTCGAGCCATACCTCCGGCACGGCCTTCCGGTCACCGACGACTTCGGAGCCGAGCTCGCCGACGAAATCCCTCGCATCTACGTCCCGATCGGGTTCTCATGGACCCACGGTTGGTGCCCCGGCGGCATGGCGCGCGAGCGGCAGGTGCTGGCCTTCATCGACCGGTATGCCGACGACCCGGAGACCGGCCTCCTGACCGCCCACGTTCTACGGTCGTGCGCGATCGAAGAGACGGCGCTGTACCGGATGGCCCACGAGGGCGCCAGGCCCTACGGCCGCCCGAACGGCAAGCCGTCACCCGCCCCCTGGTACGCCCGCATCGAGATCCTCCCGGGCCCGGGCGGCCCGCGGAGCCCCGGATCCCGCGTCCGCATCCGCCGCTGCCCCCACTGCCGCGAGCGCAAGCTCCTACAACCCCTGCGCGTCCCCGAGGTGGCCGGCTTCCTGCTCTGCGTCAACTGCCGCCGGTCGCTGAACTCACCGCTCCCCTACCCCGACGAGTTCTTCTTTCCGTGGGACGGGCCGCAGTCCCTGGCGCGTCGGCGCTCGGACGCGGGGACCGTCGAGGAGAAGGTGTGGTTCAGCACGTCGGGACGGATCATCGTGGGCACCAGCTTGTGCACCGTGCACGTGCCCAGCCTGCACGCGCCTCGGCGGCGTGCGTGACCTTCGGCCGTGCGGTCAGTTCACCCGTCGAGCGCCCTGGCCAGCGCGGTGACCAGGCTGGGCCAGGCGTTGGCTCACCGCCCGTCGGAGAGGGACCGTCACGGTCCTCCAGCGATGCACCCGGATCGCCGGTGCCGCGAACTGTCAGCGCCTGCCGGTAGGCGTATGCGCATGTCAGGGGACGAGGACAAGAGCGACGGGGACGAGGGCAAGATCGAGTTCGCGTCGGGGCTCGACGACGGGCAGCGGGCCGAGGTCGAACGGATCTTCGCCGCGCTTCGTGCCACCCGGGCCGAGCGGCACGAGCAGGCGGAGGAGAACGCGTTTGACGGTGAGCCGGCGCCGATGCTGCCCCTGTGCCCGGTACTGCTGTGCGCCGGGGAGCCCTGCCTGCTCCTCATCGTCGAGGGTCACGACTGCCCGCACCGCGGCCCCGGCCCCGCGCCGGAGCCCCTGGCCCAGGTGATCCTCGGACTGCGGCAGGAAGTCGCCGAAGCCCGGCAGGTCGCGTCCACTCTGGGTGCCGCCGTGCGATACCTGCGGGGCGACGACGGTGTGGAGGCGGTGCTGCGCCGCGAGCAGCCGGGGTGGCTGTTGCCGGGAGAGTGGCCGCCGACGCAACCCGGTGGCTGGTGGCCGGGAATGCCCCCGCGCCCCGCGCCATGACCCGGCCACATGCGTGACCGGTACGTGACCCCTGCCGGGGGTCCGGTTGCGATAGACCGCGAGCTGAGCACGTCCGTCCCCGCCGTCACCAGCCGGCTCGACGGCGCCGGCGTGTCCCGCCGCCGTCCCGGCTGGTCGCGGCCAGCCCGGGGGGCGGCCGATGCCTGACCCGGCCGGCGCTCTCGACGTGCTGCTGCGGCCCTACGCCGACCCCGATCCGCGGCAGGCCGGGCGGCTGATCGACGTGCCGCCGGCCGTAGCTGTGGAGGCGCTCGCCCTTCTGCCGCGCGATCTGGCCGAGACACGCCTCAACCTGACCCAGCCGCCGATGCGCTGGCTCGTGGAGTGCGCGGCCGACCTCGGCGGCCGGCTCGTGGGGGCGATAGCACCCGGCCGCGCCGCGATCCGCTTCGACGGGGTGCAGGTCGACCTTGCCCTCGCCCGACAGTTGGCCGAGCGGGTCGCCGAGGCCTGGCCGGCCGCGCCCGACGTCTCGGCGGCGCTGTCCGCGGCCGTCGCCGAGGCGTGGCCGAGCTGGTCGCCCGGCGAGCGGCCGCTGTGGACCGGCGGAGGCACGGATCTGCTCACCCAGCAGCTGCCGTCGGGCGCCGCCGTCGTCGGCCTCTGGTGGGACTAGCGCGACGTCGGGGCCTGCGGCGCGGGCCCGCGTTCACCCAGCCGGGCGACCCGTGCTCCTGGTCGTGGCGAAGTTGTCGCTGGTCGATGCGACGGTCGGGCGGTGACTGCTGTCGGCCGCCTGGTGTCTGCGGCACTCGCCGCAACGCAGATCACCGCCACCCTCGCCGTCGGTCTCGACGCCCGCGTCCGCGCTGCGGTGGACGTCGGCGGCTGTGCGTAGCCCAGCAGCGCCCGGGCGGGGCGCGACGTCCCGCCGTCCCGCCATCTGCCCGGAGGCGGCGTTGCTGATCGACCTGGACAACCTCGGCGTGCGCAAGGTTCGCCTCGGGGAGACGTTGGCCGCGCTACGCCGTGCCGCCGGAGATGTTCCGGCCCTTGCCGCGGGGCATCCCACCGTGGTCAGCGAAGAAGTCAGGCAGATCTGCGTGCAGATGGGCGTCGACCTCCTCGCAGTCGAGACGGGCCCGAACGCCGCCGACCGGGCCCTGCTCCACCGCGGCTCTGCGCCTGCACGCAGTTGGCGTCGCGAACTGGTTCGTGGCCTCGTACGACGCCGTCTTCTCCGCCCTGCCGGGCAGCGTCACGATCCTGTCCACGGGCAGCGGCCGCCCTGCCCAGGCGTTGATGCAGCGCGCCGTTGAGGTTCGGCGCATTGCCTGACCTCCTGCGCTGGGTGCAGCAGTCCTGACGGAGACAGCTTCACGTGGAACCTACCCCGGGAAGCTGCAGCATCTCCGGCTCTCGCGGGCCCGGTCCGGTCACTGGGTCGATCTCGCTGGCCTCCAGCACGGCGTGCGGGCCTCCGCCGACGAGCTGTCCGAGCAGGCGCTGCAGCAGCGTGGCCTGGTCGTGCGGGGCCGAGAGCTGCGGCAGCCCGACCCCGACGCCCGCCCCGGCCATCAGCGTGACCAGCTGCGCGGCCAGCGCGGCGGCATCGACGCCGCCCGGCTGCCGGCCGGTTCCGCTGCGCCACTCCGGCGGCACAATGTCATCGACGTGGGCGCGCAGCTCCTCGGCGTAGCCGATGCCGCGAAGATCCCGGATGCCTCGGTAGACGTTGTTCAGCACCCAGGTCGAGTGGCCGAGCCAGGCGGCGACCTGGCCCTCGTCCAGGCCGGCCGCGAGCAGGTAGGTAGCGCGGGTGGCCCGGAGCCCGTAGGGCTTCAGGGCCTCGAACCGGTCGTCGCCGGCGAGCGCGACCGCCTTCGCCGCCCGCCACACTTCGCTGATCTTGTCGGCGTTGATGACCTTGCCGTTGGGGCCGACGAACAGCCGGTCGTCGCCGGTGAGGCCGAACAGGAAGATGTGCCGGCGCAGCAGCGCCACCAGCCGGGGCGGCAGCGGGACCGCGCGGGTGACGCCGGCCGGCTGCCACTTCAGCGCCCCCTCCTCGTCCCGCTCGCCGTCGGGCGTGAAGCGCTGGCCGGGGGCGGCCAGCCGGCCGGCGAGGACCAGGCGGCCCCAGCCGTGGTCGGGCAGGAACAGCCAGGAGACCCGCACCGCCCGCGCCTCCGCCGGCCGGAGGCCGGCCAGGCCCAGCAGGCCGAAGTAGGCGACCAGCCGGAGGGCCAGCTCGTTGCCCTGCTCGCCCAGTGCCTGCACGGTGGCGAGCAGCCGCAGCAGCAGCGCCATCGGCAGCACCCTGCGCAGGTCGAGCGGCGTGACGGCCACGGTGGTGCTGGGGCGGTCGTCGCGGTCCATCGCGTGCACCGGGTTGGCGCCCAGCCGCCGGTTCTTCACGCCCCACTCGAACAGCTCGTTGAGCAGGACGAACCGGCCGGTGACGGTGATCTCCTCGGCGTCGTCGCCGTCGACGGTCAGCGCGATCGCCTCCAGCGCCCCCTCGACGGCGACGACGTCGATCTCCCACCAGCGCAGGCCGTAGCGATCGAAGAACTCCTCCCACCGGTCGTTGCGGGCCTCGAGCTTGCGGTGGCGCTCGGCGCGTGCCGCGTCCGCCCGGCGCCACTGGTACCGCTGCTGCGCCGTGGGCGCGGCGACCGCGGCCCGGCGCGCGGCGCGCTCCTGCTCTTCCCGCTCCGCCTTCCGGCGGCGGACCTCCGGCGGGGTGAACCGGTCGCGCAGGTACGCCCGCGCCGCCTTGCGCTGCCCGGCGTCGAGGACGATGCGGTCCTTCTCCAGGGCGTTCCAGCGGAGCAGGGCCATCGCGTTGTCCACGGCGCCGTCCAGGCGGTCCTTCGTGGTGGACCCGGAGACGGTGCCACGGCGGCTGGGCTTGTCCCACCGGGCGTGGATCCGCGCCTCGATGTCCACCAGGAGAGGGCGCGTGGGGTCGTAGCCGCCAGGGCGCCCGCTGCGGCCGGCCCGGCTGTTCCCAGGCCGCTCCACGCCGGGCGGCAGACCCGTCGTCTGGTCGAAGGTCACCCCGGCTTTGCGGGCCCCGATCAGCGCCGCCCGGAAGACGTCCACCACGTCCTTGTCCGCGTGAGTGGCGGTCTTGCCGCGCTTGGACCCGTCCGGGTTGAGCAGCGTCCACTCGAAGCGCCAGCGCTTTCCGACCTCTCGCACCTCGCCGATGGAGATGCGGACCGTCCCGGCGGTCACGCCGACGCCCCCGCCCGTGCGCAGGCTCCGACGCCCGGCCTGGTGTTGCGGCCGGAGCCGTGAGACCGGCGGCTGCCGACCGGAGCGTGGGAGTGCACCGAGGGGGTCCTCTCGCGGGTGGGGACGCTGTCGGCAATCAGCCTCCGTCGGCACGGCCGGTCGGCGCGTCGCCCGTAGACCCGGTTCTCCTGTCCCCCGATCGCCCTACACGACCGTCCGACTGCGGCCGGTCCGATGCCCGATCGGAGCCCTCCCCGGCGGCTCGTCGGTGCCCCGTCGATGCCGGTGCTCCGGCGTCGCGGAGTGCCGGTCAGGCGGCCCGCGACGCCGGCGGCGTGGCGAGGGCGGCGAGCACCTCGGCCGGGTCGACCAGGACCGGACCGTCCGCCAGACGGTAGGTGGTCACCGACTCGGCCAGCGAGTGCTGTGCCGCGGCGCACGCCCCCAGGGCGGCGACCACCTCCGCCAGCGGGCGCAGCCGGGTCAGCACCGCCCACGCGTCCGCCACCGGCGCCGCCGACGCCGGTCCCGCCGTCGCAACGGCGGTCGTCGGCGAAGCCGGCTGGCTCCGCCGGGGGCGGCGCCGGGTGGGGGCGGCGCTGGGCAGCGGCGGCAGCGGCGGTGGCGCCAGCGGGTCGAAGTCGTCCTCGGTCACGGATCGACATGTCCGCGGTCATCAGCGCGCCGCAGTCGCCGGATCCTTCTTGTCCGTACGTCCTCCGTACGGACAGCCTCTCGGCAGCCCGGTCAGGCGCCTGAGCTGGGCCTCCACATCCGGCAACGGGGGGTTTCAAGACCGCCGCCATCGGCCACTAGGCGAGCCCTCCTGGCGCCGTCGAGGCTAACCCGCATCGCGGGTCCGCTCGCATCGTGTCCGCGTTGATCACGCTGCCGTCGGCGTCTGTCGGCACTCCGCACCAGCACGCCACCGTGCTGGACCCGCAGGAGCCGGCGCTCAGCCGCTCGGCTGCAGCGGCCCGCCGTCGTAGTTCCCGTACCACGGCGCGTTCGTCGTGGCGGAGACCCGGAACGGGTCACCGTCGTCGGTGATCGTGGTCTCGCCCTCCTCGTCACCCACCCGCCACTCGAGCGTGGCGGTCCACTCGCAATAGCACGCCTCGGTCCACGCCACGATGGAGAAGAGCTCGGGATCGCTCTCCGTCACCGTGTACGGGAAGTCGACCGGGTCAGGCGGCGACTGTCCCTGCTCCACCTCCGCACGCCGGTCCTCGCTGGGCGCGACGTCGGGCGGCTCGTCGTCCAGGTCGACCGAGAAGTACCGCGCGTGGAACGCATCACCACAAACCTCGGCAACGTTGGTCCCCTGGAGCGGTTCCTCGCGACGGACGACGTCGACCCTCAGGCCGGTGAGGATGACCGCGGTCCCGCTGGTGCCCTGGACGGTGACCTCGGCCGTCGTGACACCGGCGTCGACGCCGCCATGCTCCTCGATCCACCGGAGGCGTGCATCGGGCTCCGCGGGGTCGTAGGCGGGCGGGACCTCACCGAGCGCCTCCGGCGGTTGTGGCACCACCCATCCCGGGGCGCACGGACCGGTCGTGAGGTGCTGGGCACTGACGGTCAACGGCGGTGCGAGCCGCTCACCGATCCAGCCCTCGATGGCCAGCGCCCCGGAGACGAGCCCGACCACGGTGGCGCCCCCACCGACCACGACCCCGGTCCGCTTCCACAGGGGCTTGGGCGGCGGCTTGCCCTCGGGGTCTGCGCGTGCGCCCGCCACCGGTGACCGCAGCGCGCGCGGGCGACGGCGTGTCCTGTTCGTGGCGACGCGAGGCATGGGCGTCTCCCGTTCCGCACTCCGCGGGGCGACAGCGGCCAGACAGGACCGTAGACCGGTTCGGGACGGATCGGACCTGTGCCCGCGGTGGTGAGCCGCAGCCGCGCGGGAGCCGTCAGACGGCGGTCGCGGTCACGAAGGTGCAGATCCCGTCGCCGGAGTGCGCCGCCTGCCGGACGCCGATGAGCTTGAGCAGCGCGATCTCCAGCCGGTAGCCCAGTCGCACCAGGCCCTTGTAGAACGTGTTGCCGCCGTTGCGCACCTCGATCCGGTCGAACCCGGCCAGGCGCACGTGCTCGGTCAGCATCCAGTCCGGGAGGATCGTGATGTGCCCGGGTGAGTGGTAGAAGCCCGGCCCGAAGATGTACGGCGACCCCTTGAAGAACATCTTCAGCCGCGAGTGCGGGTGCGTGATGTTCGGCGTGCTGACCAGCACGCGGTCGCCGGCGCGGAGCAGGGAACGGATCGACCGGAGCACCTGCCGCGGGTTCTCCACGTGCTCCAGCGTCTCGACGCACACGACCATGTCGAACGGGCCGCGGGTCTCGTCGGTCCACTGCGGGTCGTCGAGGTCCAGCCGGTGGATCCAGTCGTGCGGGGGGTCGAGGTCGGTCGGGACGACGTCGAACCCGGCGTCCCGCAGCCGCAGCGCCAGCGCGCCGCACCCGGAGCCGACCTCGAGGATCCGTCCCCCGTCGGGGAGTGCCGCCCGCACCAGCTCCACGGCGTACTCGTGCACCCCGGGCGCGGCGTGGATGCCGTGACCCTTGTAGGAGTTGACCGCCTGGGTCCGCTGACCGCTCCTGTGCTCAGCCACAGCCATCGGGCCACCGTGCCACACCGGCGGGCGCTCCACGCGGACGGGGCCGGACCTCGGCGAGCGGGCCCACCCGCGCCGTCGACGACACGCTCCCGGGCGCATCCGCGGAGGTGCGCCGCGCAGGTCCGCGGAGGCACCCGGGAGGGGTGGGTCAGGAGGTGACCTCGACGCCCTCCCGCTGCACCGGCGTGCCGACCACACCGTGCAGGTGGCAGGCGGCGACGTGGCCGGGGGCGGAGCCGACCGGCTGCAGCGCCGGGTCGACGTCGGGGCACGGCTCGAACACGTACGGGCAGCGGGTGCGGAACCGGCAGCCGCTGGGCACGTTCGCCGGCGAGGGGACGTCGCCGCCGAGCACGATCCGCCTGCGGGAGCGCTCCAGCTCCGGGTGCGGCACCGGGACGGCGGACAGCAGCGCCTGCGTGTAGGGCATCTGCGGCGTGGAGCCGACCGCCGCCGCGGGCCCGACCTCCACGACCCGCCCGAGGTACATGACGGCGATCCGGTCGGAGATGTGCCGGACGGCGGACAGGTCGTGGGAGATGAAGAGCAGGGTCAGCCCGAGCTGGCGCTGCAGCCGGCGCAGCAGGTTGAGCACCTGCGCCTGCACGCTGACGTCCAGGGACGCGATCGCCTCGTCGCAGACCAGGAAGTCCGGCTCGCCGGCCAGCGCCCGGGCGATGCCGACCCGCTGCCGCTGCCCGCCGGAGAACTCGTGCGGGTAGCGCCCGGCGACGGCGGGGTCCAGGCCGACCAGCTCCAGCAGCTCGCCGACCCGCTGGGCGCGCTCCCGGCGTCCACCGCGCAGGCCGTGCACCTCCAGCGGCTCGGACACCGTCTGTGCGACCGTGCGCCGCGGGTCCAGGGAGGCGAACGGGTCCTGGAACACCATGCCCGCCCGCCGGCGCAGGTCCCGCAGCCCGCGGCGGTCGAGGGAGGTGACGTCGATCCCGTCGAAGGTCACCGTGCCGCCGGTCGGGGGTACCAGCCGCAGCAGCGCGTTGCCCAGCGTCGACTTGCCGCAGCCGGACTCCCCCACCAGGCCCAGCGTCTCGCCCCGGTGGACGTCGAGGTCCACCCCGTCGACGGCGCGCAGCACGCCGGCCGCGCGGCGGCGCACCCCCTTCGACCGGATCGGGAAGTGCACCTCCAGCCCGCGTGCCGACACCAGGACCTCACTCACGGCCGCTCCTCACACCACGTCGCCGCCCGGTGCGGCAGCCCGGCAGACCCGGTCCGCTCACCCCCGGAGGGGCGTGGACGGCCCCTCCTGTCCTGGGCGACCGGCATCAGCGGCGGCTGCTCGGTCTCGCACCGGGGGTCGGACCGCACCGGGCAGCGCGGCCAGAAGACGCACCCGGGGGGCAGGTCGGTCGGCGCGGGCGGCACCCCCGGGACGGTGGCGAGGTCGGGCACCTCGCCGTCCACCGCGGGCTGGGCGAGGTCGGGCAGCGCGCCCAGCAGCCCGCGGGTGTAGGGGTGGGCGGGCCGCTCGAGGACGTCGTCCACCGTGCCGTCCTCCACGCACCGCCCCCCGTACATGACCAGCACGCGGTCGGCGATGCCGGCGACCACCCCGAGATCGTGGGTGATCCAGATGACCCCGGTGCCGTGGTCGGCCTGCAGCCGCTCCACCAGGTCGATGATCTGCGCCTGCACGGTGACGTCGAGCGCGGTGGTGGCCTCGTCGGCGATGAGCAGGGACGGCGAGTTGGACAGCGCGATCGCGATGACCACCCGCTGCCGCATGCCACCCGACAACTCGTGCGGGTACCGGTCCAGCGCCCGCTCCGGGTCGGGCAGCCCGACCTCCCCGAGCAGCTCGGCGGCCCGGCGCCGCGCGTCGGCCTTGGACACCTCGCCGTGCGCGCGGATCCCCTCGACCAGCTGCCGCCCGATGGTGAGCACCGGGTTCAGCGACGTCATCGGGTCCTGGAAGACCATGCCGACGCCGGGGCCGCGGACCTGGCGCAGCCGCTCGGGCGGCATCGTCAGCAGGTCCTCCCCCTGCAGCAGGACCCGGCCGGCGACCGTGGCGACGCCGGCCGGCAGCAGGCCCAGCAGGGCCAGCACCGAGACGCTCTTGCCGCTGCCGGACTCGCCGACCACGGCGACGGTCTCGCCCTCGCCGACCTCGTAGCTCAGCCCGTTGACCACCGACGCCGGCCCGCGCGGCGTCCGCAGCTGCACCCGCAGGTCCTCGACCTCGAGCAGGGTCACCGCCCACCCCCCGACATGAGGGTGCGCTGCCGCGGGTCGAGGACGTCGCGCAGGCCGTCGCCGAGCAGGTTGAAGCAGAGCACGGTCAGGAAGATCGCCATCCCCGGGAAGAAGGCCAGCCACCAGGCCAGGTCGATGTAGCCGCGGCCCTCGGCCAGCATCAGCCCCCACGACGGGTTGGGCGGTTGGGTGCCCAGACCGAGGAAGGACAGCGCCGCCTCGGCCAGGACGGCGAACGCCAGGCTGATCGAGGTCTGCACGATGATCGGCGGTGCGGCGTTGGGCAGTACGTGCCGGGTGAGCAGGCGGAGGTCCGACGCCCCCACCGAGCGTGAGGCCCGCACGTAGACCTCCTCCCGGACGCCGAGCACGCTGGCCCGGGTGACGCGGGCGAACACCGGGATGTAGACGATCCCGATGGCCAGCGCGGTGTTGCCGGCCCCGGGGCCGCGGACGGCGAGCACCGCGATCGCCAGCAGCACCGCCGGGAAGGCGAAGAGGATGTCCATGAACCGCATCAGGACGTCGTCCACCCACCGGCCGTAGAAGCCGGCCAGCAACCCGATGAGGCTGCCCACCACGAGGGCGATCGCGACGGCGAGGAAGCCCACCCGCAGCGAGACGCCCGCGCCGAGGAGGACCCGGCTGAAGATGTCGCGGCCGAGGTCGTCGGTGCCGAACGGGTGCTCCAGGCTCGGCGACTGCAGCCGGTCCTCGACGGCGATCTCGTTGGGCCCGGACGGCGCCAGCGTCTCGTCGAACAGCGCGATCAGCACGATGGCGAGCAGCACGAGGGCGGCGGTCGCCGCCGTCGGGTTGCGGGCCAGGAGCCCGAGGGTCTCCCGGAGGCGACCGCGGGGCGGGCGCTGTGTCGACCGGACGCCGGCGTCGGTCGCGGTCGGCGAGGGCGCCGGCTGGGGCAGCGGCTGGCCGGTCATCGCAGCAGGCCTCGGCTGTGTGTCATCGGCGGATCCGCGGGTCGATGGCGGTGTAGAGCAGGTCCACCACCAGGTTGATCAGCAGGAAGACCAGCGCGAAGAGCAGGATCGCCCCCTGCAGCACCGGGTAGTCGCGGGCCTGCACCGCCTGGAGGGCCAGCTGACCGAGCCCGGGCCAGGAGAACACGATCTCCACGACGACCACACCGGAGAGCAGGTAGGCCAGCTGCACGCCGGTGACGGTGACCAGCGGCAGCAGGGCGTTGCGCAGCACGTGCCAGGTGAACACCTGACGCGCCGGCAACCCCTTGGCCTGCGCCGTCCGGACGTGGTCGGCGCCCAGCGCCTCGAGCACGCTGGACCGGACGAACCGGGTGATGACCGAGCCGGACACCACGCCGGTGACGACCGCCGGCATGAGCAGCCGCTCCAGCCAGCCCAGCGGGTCGTCGCCCAGGGGCACGTAGCCGCCCGAAGGCAGCCAGCCCAACGTCCCGGCGAAGACCAGGATGAGCACGATCGCCATCCAGAACTCCGGCACCGAGATGCCGATCTGGCTGAGCACGGTGGCCACGCGGTCGACGACCGACCGGGGTCGCAGCGCCGACAGGGTGCCCAGCGGGACGGCGATCAGCAGCGCCACGAGGATCGAGGCGAGCGCCAGGGTCAGCGTCGCGGGCAGCCGCTCGGCGATGAGCGAGGTGACCGTCTCGCCGCTGCGGAAGCTCACCCCGAGGTCCCCGGTGAGCGCCCGCCCCGCCCAGGTGACGTACTGCTGCACCAGCGGCTGGTCCAGGCCCGACCGCGCGAGGAGTGCGTCGTACGTCTCCTGGTCGAACCGGGTGCCCAGGGCCAGCCGGATCGGGTCACCCGGCACCAGCTGGACCAGGGCGAAGACGATCACGCTCACCCCCGCCAGGACGACGAGCGCCTGGCCGACCCGGCGGAGGAGGTAGCCGGTCAGGGCAGCTCCACGGTCTCGAAGTTGATCGCCTTGTCCGCCCGGATCTGGTAGCCGGACAGGCCCGGTGCCCAGGCCTGCACCACGTCGGGGTTGTAGAGGTACAGGTAGGAGACGTCGTCGACGATCAGCTGCGCGGCCTGGTCGTAGGCCGCCTTGCGGGCGGCCTCGTCGGTCTCGGTCGCGCCCTGCTGGAGCAGCTGGTCGACCTGCGGGTTGCTGTAGCCCTGGTAGTTGTTGGGCCCGTCGGTCTGGTGCTGCTCCTGGTAGTAGGCCGCCGGGTCCAGGTTGCCCAGCCAGCCGAGGTAGAAGGCGTCGAAGTCACCCTGCCCCTGGCGGTCCAGCCAGGTCGCGAAGTCCAGCGTCTCGATGGTGACGTCGATGCCGATCGGCTCGAGCTGGCTGGCGATCACCTGCGCGGCGGTGACCGTCTCCGGGAACTCGTCGGTGACCATCAGCCCCATCGTCAGCGGCGTCTGGACGCCGGCCTGCGCGAGCAGCTGCCGGGCCTGCTCGGGGTCGGGCTGGAACGGCGCGTAGTCGTAGTGGAAGAAGCTGTCCTCGGGGATCGCCGTCTGGTTGGCCTGGGCCGCGCCGAACCACGCCGCCTCGGCGACGGCCTGCCGGTCGATCGCGAAGGAGATCGCGCGCCGCACGTCGCGGTTGTCGAACGGCGGGCGGGCGTAGTTCATCGACATGTACCAGTAGTCGACGCTCGGCGTCGTCTGCAGCTCGACGGTGTCGTCACCCTCCAGTGACTCGATCTGCTGCGGCGGGACGTTGTCGGTCCACTGCACCTCGCCGTTCTGCAGCGCGGTCAGCGCCGCGGCCGGCTCGGTGATGTAGCGGAACTCGACGCCGCCGATGCTGGGCGCCCCGCCCCAGTAGTCCTCGTACGCGGTGAGGACGGTGCTGCTGGCGTCCGAGCTCTCCAGCCGGAAGGGACCGGTGCCGACGGCCTCGGTGGTGAGGTCGAGGTCCTCGGCGGCCCCCTCGGGGAGGATCGCCATCCCCTTGAACGAGCCGATCCGCTCCAGGAGGTTCGGCGTGGGCTGGCTCAGCGTGATGACGACGGTCTGCGGGCCGTCGGCCTCCACCGAGGCGACGTTCTGGAACCGGAAGGAGTTGCTCAGCTCCTCGTCGATGATCCGGTTGTAGGAGTAGACGACGTCGGCGGAGTCGAACTCGCTGCCGTCGTGGAAGGTGACGCCCTCCCGGAGCGTGAAGGTCCAGGTGAGCCCGTCCTCGCTGGTCTCCCACTCCGTCGCCAGGCTCGGCTCCATCGTGAGGTCCTCGGCGTTGGGGACCACGAGGGTGTCGTAGACGTTCTCCAGCACCTGGAAGCTCGGGTAGGCCGTGGTGACGTGCGGGTCGAACTGGTCGGGCTGCGCCGACACCGCCGCGACCAGGGTGTCGCCGCCACCCCCGCCCCCGCCGCCGCCCCCGGTGTCGACGCTCTCCCCTCCGCCGCACGCGCCGAGGGCGAGGGTGGTGACCGCGGCCAGGGGCAGGAGCCGGTTGCTGCGCACGAGGTACCTCCGGGCGGGGGGTGGCTGCGTCTCGCTCCCGACCTTGGCCCCGTCCGGCCGACCTCGCAGGTCGGGGCACTGATCGTTGTCGCGTCGAGATCTCCGGGGCACGGCAGCGGCCGCCCCCTCGACGGGCGCCTCAGGTCACCCCTCGCCGAGCGTGGCCCGCCGGAGGTCGTCGAGGTCGCACTTGGCCAGGCGGTCCATGGTCAGCAGGCCGTTGACCTCCTGGTAGGTGTCGGTCAGCTGCGTCCAGCAGGCGCCGGCCAGCGCGTCGCCGGCGTGCACCGCCGCCCACTGCTCGCGGTACCGCGTGAGCAGGTCCTCCGGGGAGGACGCGTCGGCGTAGCCCCACGCCTCGGTGCGGTCCCCGGTGTCGGGCCGGCTGCGCAGCGCTTCCGCGTTCAGCGACACCCCGCCGAACTCGGACAGGACGACGGCGCGGCCGGCGGTCCCCGCGCGGTCGAGGTCGGGCAGGTACCCGTCGTGGCGCCGTCCGGTCGCGGCCCGTTCCAGGGCCTCCCGCGTCCCGTAGCGGGCCACCAGCAGGTGCGGGTCCTGGTCGTAGTCGTGCAGACCCAGCAGGCTGCCGCCGAGGGTCTCCCAGCCGTCGTTGGCCGAGACCGGGCGGGTCCCGTCCAGCGCGTCGGCAGCGGCGGCCAGGGCCCGGACCAGCGCCCGCTGCCGCGGGTCGGTCGCCGCCTCCTGCACGCCCCAGGACTCGTTGAGCGGCACCCACGCGACCACGCTCGGGTGCCCCCGGTGGGCGATCACGACCTCCGGCCACTCCCGCAGCAGCCGCGCGGTCGCGGTCGGCCCGGGCCGGAAGGCCGAGGGCATCTCGGCCCACACCAGCATCCCCATCCGGTCGGCGAGGGCGAGGTAGCGGGGGTCCTCGGTCTTCTGGTGCTTGCGCACGCCGGTGAAGCCCAGCGCCCGGGTGAGCTCGAGGTCACGGCGCAGGGCGTCGACGTCGGGCGGGGTGGCGCCGGTGTCGGGCCAGTAGCCCTGGTCGAGGACCAGCCGCAGGGGCACCGTCCGGTCGTTGACCAGCAGGCGTCCGTCGTCCACGGTCACCGAGCGCAGCGCCGTGTAGCCGGCCACCTCGTCGAGGACCTCCCCCGCCTCGGTCACCAGCGCGAGTTCGGCGTCCAGGAGCGTGGGCGAGTGCGCCTCCCACAGCAGCGCCCGCCGGTCGTCGAAGCCGCCGTCCCCGACGCGGAAGGACCGTTCCACCACCGCGCCGTCCACCCGGACGACGTCGTCGACCAGCAGCCGCTCCCCCGCCCGCAGCCGCAGGTGCAGCCGCGCGCCCGACACCGGGACCGACAGCTCCACGCGGACGTCGACCCGCAGGGTCCGCGGGTCACCGCGCCACTGCACGTCGGCGACGTGCTGCCGGGACACCTGCTCCAGCCAGGCCGTACGCCAGATCCCGGTGGTGCGCGGGTACCAGATCTCGTGCGGCTCGTCGCGCCAGTCCTGCTTGCCCCGCGGGGCCTCGAGGTCCAGCGGGTCGTCGTCCGCGCGGACCACGAGGTCGGCACCGTCGCCCAGGGCGTCGGTGACGTCGACGCTGAACGGGGTGTAGCCGCCCTCGTGCCGGGCGACGTGGGCACCGCCGACCCAGACGTCGCAGACCCGGTCGACGGCGCCGAGGTGGAGGACGGTGCGGCGGTCGCCGTCCGGGGCCGGCAGCGGACGGCGGTACCAGGCGCGGTTCAGCGGTCCCTTCCAGTGCACACCGCTGGCCGGGGTCTCGGGGGCGTAGGGCACCCGGATGCGCCGGTCGAAGCCGACGCGGCCGGGGGTGCCGGTCAGGTCGGGGTCGGCGGCGAACTCCCACTCCCCGTCCAGGGAGGTCCAGGGACGGCGCAGCAGCGGGCGGGGGTGCTCGGTCGGGTCCATCGGGTCCACGGCCCCACCTCACCGGAGACGCGGCCGGAGCGCAGCCCCGTGACCCGGTCCACCATCGGCGGGTGGCTGCCCGGCACGCCGGCCGGGGCCGCTGCCCGCCGATGACCACGGCCGGCTCAGAGGGGGCGGACGGTGCCCCGCAGGTGCTCGGTGCCGGCCGTGGCGTTCCGGACGGCGAGGTCCCAGCCGCCGTCCACCGGCGCGGTGGCCAGCGTGACCGTCGAGGGCAGGAACAGCGGCTTGCGGAAGGCGACGTCGGCGGTCAGGGCCTCGGGCAGACGGCCCTGCAGCGCCGCCAGCGCCCGAGCGGCCATCCACATCCCGTGCGCGATGGCCCGCTTGAACCCGAACGCCTTGGCGGTCAGGGCCGACAGGTGGATCGGGTTCACGTCCCCCGACACGCCCGCGTACCGCCGTCCGGTGTCGGCGGGCACCCGCCAGTGGACCGCGCCGTCGGGCAGCGACCCGACGGTCACCTCGACGTCGGCGGCCGGTGCGCCGTCGGGGGCGCTCGCCCCGCGCGACAGGTACGTCGACCGGCCACGCCAGACCTCGACGCCGCCGGCGGAGACCGAGGCGCACAGGTCGACCGTGGCCCCGCTGCGGTGCCGGGCGAGCCGCTCGGCCCAGACCTCGAGGTCCAGGGCCTCGCTCCGCGCGACCGGGCGCAGCGCGTCGATCCGGTTGCGCACGTGCACCAGCCCGGGCAGCGCCAGCGGGAACGAGCGGTCGGCCATGAGCGCGACCTGCAGCGGGAAGGCGAGCACGTGCGGGTGGGTCACCGGCAGCGTGTCGGTGAGCCCGAACCCGCAGACCCGCGCGTAGGCGGCCACGTCGACGGGGTCGACGACCACGCCGGTGCGGACCAGCCGGGTGTCGGGCAGCCCGCCGCCGCGCCCCCGCGCGGTCGCCGCCGCCCGCGCGAACAGCGCCGCCGTGGACGGCGCCTCCTCGAGCTCCCTGCGCGTCATCAGGACTCGAGGACCGCGACGACGCCCTGGCCGCCGGCCGCGCAGACGGAGATCAGGCCGCGCTTGCCGGGGCCCGCCTCGTGCAGCAGCTTCGCCAGCGTCGCGACGATGCGGCCGCCGGTCGCGGCGAAGGGGTGCCCCGCGGCCAGCGACGAGCCGTTGACGTTGAGCCTCGTCCGGTCGATCGGGCCGAGGGGCGCGTCGAGGCCGAGCTTCTCCTTGCAGAACGAGGGGTCCTCCCAGGCCTTCAGCGTCGAGAGGACGGTGGAGGCGAAGGCCTCGTGGACCTCGTAGAAGTCGAAGTCCTGCAGTGTGAGGCCGTTGCGGGCCAGCAGCACCGGGACGGCGTGGGCGGGGGCCATGAGCAGCCCCTCGCCGGCGTGCACGTGGTCGACCGCGGCGGTCTGGGCGTCGACGAGGTGGGCGAGAACGGGCAGCCCACGCGCGGCGGCCCACTCGTCGGAGGCCAGCAGGACGGCGGAGGCCCCGTCGGTCAGCGGGGTGGAGTTGCCCGCGGTCATCGTGCCGCCCTCGCCTCCGAAGACCGGCTCCAGCCTCGCGAGCTTCTCCACCGAGGTGTCCGGCCGCAGGTTCTGGTCGCGGGTGAGGCCCAGGTAGGGCGTCACCAGGTCGTCGAAGAAGCCCCGGTCGTAGGCGGCGGCGAGGTTGCGGTGCGAGGCGACGGCGAGCTCGTCCTGCTCCTCGCGGCCGATCCCCCACTCCTGCGCCGTGATCGCCGCGTGCTCGCCCATCGCCAGACCGGTGCGCGGCTCGGCGTTCCGCGGCCTCTCGGGCACGAACATGCCCGGCCGCACGCCGGCGAGGGCCTTCAGCCGCTGCTGCACCGTCCTGGCGCTGCCCAGCGCGATCAGCACGCGGCGCATGTCGTCGTGGATGGCCAGCGGGGCGTCGGAGGTGGTGTCCACGCCGCCGGCGATGCCGGACTCGATCTGCCCGAGCGCGATCTTGTTGGCGACCAGCACCGCCGCCTCGAGCCCGGTGCCGCAGGCCTGCTGGACGTCGTAGGCAGGGGTGGCCGCCGACAGCCGGGAGCCGAGGACGGACTCCCGGGTCAGGTTGAGGTCGCGGGAGTGCTTCAGGACGGCGCCGGCGACGACCTCCCCCACCTGCTGAGCCTGCAGGCCGAAGCGGGCGACCAGGCCGTCGAGCGTGGCCGTGAGCATGTCCTGGTTCGAGGCGGAGGCGTAGGCCCCGTTCGACCGGGCGAAGGGGATGCGGTTGCCGCCGACGATCGCGGCCTTCCGGGTCTGCGGAGCCATCAGGGACCTCCCGGGTCGTCGCTACCGGAGGGCGGGGACGGCCGTCCCCGCCCTCGTGTGCGAAACCGACGGTATCAGGTACCGTCCGTCCCATGAAGTTGGGAGACGTGGTGACGCACCGGCGGGACCGCCGGGACTCCCGGTGGGACGAGCACCGCCGCGCCCGGCGCGAGCAGCTGGTCGACGCGACCCTCGCCGCCGTCGGCCGGCACGGGGCCGGTGTGGGCATGGACGAGATCGCCGCCGCCGCCGGCACCAGCAAGGCTGCCGTCTACCGCCACTTCGCCGACCGCAGCGAGCTGCACGTCGCCGTCTGCGCCCGGGTGGCCGAGCGGCTCACCGCGCAGCTGCGCGACGCGATGGTCTCCAGTACCGGCTCCCGCCAGATGGTCGCCGCCGCGGTCGACACCTACCTGGCGTTCCTCGAGGCCGATCCCGAGGTCTACCGGTTCGTCGTCCGGCGGCCCGCCGCCGACCGCCCGCAGACGCCGGACCCGATCGGCACCCTCTCCGACCTGGTCGGCGACCAGGCCGCTGCGCTGCTGGCCGTCGCCCTCGAGCAGTCCGGCCGCGACCCCGCCGCCGCCGCGCCCTGGGGTCACGGCCTCGTCGGCCTGGTCCGCTCCGCCGCCGACTGGTGGCTGCAGGCCGACCGGCCCATGCCGCGCGCCGACCTCGCCGCCCACCTGACCGATCTCGCCTGGGCCGGCCTGTCCGGCGTCGTCCCCGAGGAGGACCCGACGTGACCTCGACCCTGCCCACCGCCGTCGACCCGGCGGCGCTCACCGAGGTGCTCGACGGTCGCTGGGCCCACGTGCGCCGCGACGCCCGCGAGAACCTGCACGACCGCGACGTGCTGCCCGTCTACGGGGAGACCGTCGCCGAGGCGCGCGCACGCGTGACCCGGGCGGCGCGCACGCTCGCCGACTCCGGCCGGGTGCACCGGGGCTTCCCCGAGGAGTACGGCGGGGAGGACGACGCCGGCGGCTCCGTGGTGTCGGTGGAGATGCTGGCCTTCACCGACCTCTCGGTCATGGTCAAGGCCGGTGTCCAGTGGGGGCTGTTCGGCGGCGCGGTCCAGCTGCTGGGCACCGAGCGGCACCACGCGGCGTACCTGCGCGACATCATGGGCTTCGACCTGCCCGGCTGCTTCGCGATGACCGAGACCGGCCACGGCTCCGACGTCCAGCAGCTGCGGACGACGTGCACCTACGACCCCGCGACGCAGACCTTCGACCTGCACACGCCGCACGAGGCCGCCCGCAAGGACTACATCGGCAACGCGGCGCAGGACGGCCGGATGGCGGTCGTCTTCGCCCAGCTGGTCACCCAGGGCCGCGGCCGCGGCGTGCACGCCTGGCTGGTGCCGATCCGCGACGAGCAGGGCCGGCCGCTGCCCGGGGTCACCATCGGCGACGACGGCCCCAAGGCCGGGCTCAACGGCGTCGACAACGGCCGGCTCGCCTTCGACCACGTGCGCGTGCCGCGGGACATGCTGCTCGACCGCTACGGCTCGGTCGCGCCCGACGGCACCTACACCAGCTCCATCGGGAACGAGACCCGCCGCTTCTTCACCATGCTGGGCACGCTGGTGCGCGGCCGGGTGAGCGTCGGCGGGTCCGCGTCGTCGGCCACCAAGCTCGCCCTCGACATCGCCGTCCGCTACGGAGAGGTCCGGCGGCAGTTCACCGCCCCCGGGGCCGACCGCGAGGTCGCCGTCAACGACTACCTGGTGCACCAGCGCACGCTGCTGCCCGCCCTGGCCGCCACCTACGCGTACTCCTTCGCGCAGGAGGAGCTGGTCGGCACGATGCACGACGTCCAGGGGGCGGACGAGGTGGACGAGCGGGCGCAGCGCGAGCTGGAGTCGCGCGCCGCCGGGCTCAAGGCCGCACAGACCTGGCACGCCACCCGCACCATCCAGCTGTGCCGCGAGGCCTGCGGCGGCGCCGGCTACCTGCAGGAGAACCGGCTGCCGCACCTGAAGGCCGACACCGACGTCTTCACCACCTTCGAGGGCGACAACACCGTCCTGCTGCAGCTGGTGGCCAAGGGGCTGCTCACCGGCTACCGCGACGCCTTCGGCTCCCTCGACGGCTGGGGCCGGATCGGGTTCGTCGCCGACCTGGTCCGCGAGACCGTGCTGGAGCGGACGGCGGCCCGCGGGCTGATCGCCCGGCTGGTCGACGCCGTCCCCGGCCGGGACGACGAGGTGCCCCTGCTCGACCGCGGCTGGCAGCTGAAGGTGTTCGAGGACCGCGAGAAGCACGTCCTGGACAGCGCCATCCGCCGGCTGCGCCGGGGCGCCGGGACGCCCGGCGCCGATCCGTTCGACGTCTTCAACGACGTCCAGGACCACGTGCTGCAGGCCGCGCAGGCGCACATCGACCGGATCGTGCTGGAGGCCTTCGTGGCCGGCATCGAGCGGACGACGGACGGCGGGGCCCGCGCGCTGCTGGACCGCCTCTGCGACCTGTACGCGCTGTCGACCGTCGAGGCGCACAAGGGCTGGTTCCTCGAGCACGGCCGGCTTTCCGCACCCCGGGCGAAGGCGCTCACCGCCACGGTGAACACGCTGCTCGCCCAGCTGCGGCCGCACATGGTCACGCTGGTCGACGCCTTCGCCATCCCGGCGGACTGGAAGCGCGCCCGCATCCTGGAGGAGGAGCCGGGGCGGCAGGAGGCCATGGCCGCCCACGACACGGTCACCCGCCACACCGGGCTGCGCGCGGGGACGGCGACGGCCGTGGAGGTCCCGCCCGCCCAGTAGAGGCCCCCTGCCCCCCGGTCACGAGCTCGCGGTGGGGGCAGGGGGCCGCGACGGGGTCAGCGGGCCGGGGGGCTCGGGAAGCCGCCGACCAGCCGCTCGAAGGCGTGCGCCACCTTCAGGCAGGTGGTGTCCTCGAACCGGCGTCCGACCAGCATCATCCCGACCGGCAGGCCCTGCGAGAGCCCGGCCGGCACGCTCGTGGCCGGGTGACCGCTGACGTCGAACGGCGCGCAGTTGACGATCATCTCCAGCGCCCTGGCCACGCGGGTCTCCAGCGGGTCGTCCGGCGCCGGGATCTCGGGGGCCACCATCGGCACGGTCGGCATCACCAGCAGGTCGACGTCGGCCAGGGCGGCGTCGTACTGCCGGCGGACCTCGACCGCCAGGTTCCGCGCCATCGCGTAGTGCCGGGTCTGCTCCTGCTCGAACGACCAGCGGCCGGCCAGTGCCACCGCGGTCACCGTCGGCGACCACCGGTCGACCACCTCGCGCCGCTGCCGGCCGTAGTGGGCGACCAGGTCCGGGTCGTAGCGGCCCTCGTAGTTCCAGCCGTAGGCGTTGCCCTCGATCATCTGCACCGTGGCGCCGTCGGTGGCGATGACGTTCCAGACGTGCAGCGCGTGCCGGTGCCACGGCAGGTCGACGTCCACGACCTCGATGCCCAGCTCGCCCAGCCGCTGCGCCGCGGCCCGGACGGTGTCGTCCACACCGGTCTCGGAGAGCTCCTCCCAGCCGAAGCCCTGCGCGACGACGCCGACCCGCAGCCCGGCGACGTCCGCACCGAGCGCGGCGGCGTACTGCTCGGGGGCGAGATCGGCCGGCTGGCGGGGGTCTTGGCCGTCCCGCCCGGCGAGGACGTCGAGCATCATGGCGGCGTCGGCGACGGTGCGGGTCATCGGGCCCAGGTGGTCGAGGGTCAGCTCGATCGGGAAGGCGCCGGTATAGGGGACCAGGCCGTGGGTGGGCTTGTGGCCGACGATGCCGGAGAACGCCGCCGGCATGCGGATCGAGCCGCCCTGGTCGCCGCCGACCGCGAGGTCGACCTCACCGGCGGCCACGAGCGCGGCGCTGCCGCTGGAGCTGCCGCCCGTCGTCCGGGACGGGTCCCAGGGGTTGCGCACCGGGCCGGTGACGGAGGTGTGGCTGCCGCCGGAGAAGCAGAGGTCCTCGCAGACGGCCTTGCCGCGGATCGTCGCGCCGGCCGCGAGCAGCCGGGTGACCACGGTGGCGTCCTCCCGGGGGACGAAGCCCTCGACGGTGTACGAGCCGTTCATCATCGGGACGCCGGCGACCTCGACGTTGTCCTTGACCGCCACCGTCCGCCCGGCCAGCGGCCCCTCGGCGGCACCGCGGATCTCAGTGGTGACGTACCAGGCGCCCAGCGGGTTGTCGGCCTCGGCCGGGCGGGTGCTCGGCCGGTCCTCCGGCGGCTGCGGGGCGATGTCGGCGTAGAGCTCCTCCACCGCGTCGTAGGAGCTGAGGAACGCGGCGACGATCGGCGTGTAGGACGCGACCTCCTCCGCGCTGGGCCTCATGCCGTAGCTGGCGGCGAGCGCGGCGACCTCGTCCTCGTCCGGCGGGCGTACGGGCACGGTGACCTCCCTGGGCAGCGGCGGGTGTGCTGGGCAAGCTAGCGACGCCGCCGCCGTCCTGTCACCGGGAACGGGACCGGCGGGTGGACCGGGGAGAATGCCCGCCCGTGGAGACGATCGCCGCGGCCGCCGAGGCGCTGCGGGTACCGGCCGCCGTGGACCTCGCCGCGATCGTCGTCGGCGCGCTCACCGGGGGCCTGCTCGCCGCACGGGAGGGGTTCGCGGTCTCCGGCGTCCTGCTGCTGGCGGTCAGCGGCGGGCTCGGGGGCGGGCTCATCCGCGACGTCCTGCTGGCCCAGGGCCCGCCCGTGGCGCTGACCAACCCGGCCTACCTGCCCACGGTGGCGATCACCGCGATGGTCACCTTCTACTTCTCCGGCTGGCTGTCGCGGCTGACCGGACTGCTGGTCGTGCTCGACGCGGTCACCCTGGGCTTCTTCACCGTCATCGGCGCGCAGAAGGCCCAGCTCGTCGGCCTCTCCAGCGCCGCGGTCGTCTTCGTCGGCACGGTCACGGCGGTGGGCGGCGCGGTGATCCGGGACGTGCTGCTGGCCCAGCGGGCCGAGATCGTGCAGCCCGGGCCCTACAACGCGGTCGCGGCGCTGATCGGTGCCACCGCGCTGACCGTCCTGGCCGGGCCGCTGGGGGTCGACCCGATCCCGGTGGCCGCGGTGGTCATCGTGCTGGTCGCCGCGCTGCGCGTGCTGTCGGTGTGGCGCGGCTGGGAGGCGCCGGTGGCCGTCGACCTGCCGGGGCGGGCGCGCAGCCGGCTGGGGCGGGTGCGCGGCGCGCGGACCCCCGGCCGTCGGACGAAGCTGCGGCGGCGCGACCGCGACTGAGACAGGCCCCCTCGCGGGCTCGGGAGGGGGCGGCAGGACCGGGGAGCCGGACGTCACGTCCCGGCGCCGGCCTCCGGGTGCACGTCGGGCGCCGGTGCGATGCCCGGGGGCACGATCTGCGGGCCGGCCTCGGCCGGCCGGGGCCGGGTCTGGGTGTGCAGGCGGACGGCGAGCAGGGCGACGTCGTCCTCCGCGTCGGGCAGGAAGAGCCGCTCGAGGACGCGGTCGCACAGCTCCTCCAGCGGCAGCCCGGCGGACTCGCGCAGGACCCCCACCAGTGCGGCGGTGCCGGCGTCCAGGTCGCGGTCGCGGCGCTCCACCAGCCCGTCGGTGTAGAGGAACACCGTCGTGCCGGCAGGGAGGACCGCCACCCGGTCCGACCGCGACCGCGACGGGTCCACGCCCAGCAGCAGGTCGGCGGGCTGCCCCTCGAGGGCCTGCACCCCGCCGTCGGGCGAGACGACCACCGGCGGCGGGTGCCCGGCACTCGACCAGCGCAGCCGGGTGCAGTCCCGCCGCAGGTCGGCGTCGCCCTGCTCCAGCCGGGCGACCAGCGCGGTGGCCACCGTGTCGAGGGCCAGCCCGCGGATCGCACGGTCCAACTCCCCGAGCACCTGCGCGGGCGTCGCTCCGCTGGAGTAGCTGATACCGCGCAGCAGGCCCCGCAGCTGCCCCATGGCCGCCGCCGCCCGGCTGTCGTGGCCGGCGACGTCCCCGATGGCCAGCACGGTGGCGCCGCCGGCCTCCAGGAAGGCGTCGTACCAGTCGCCGCCGATCTCCGCGCCCGCCGCGGCGGGGACGTACCGGACGACGATCTCGCAGTGGTCGGGCTCCGGCGGGGCGGTGAGCATGCTGTGCTGCAGGGCGTCGGCCAGCACGCGCTGCTGGCCGTAGAGCCGGGCGTGGTGCAGCGACAGCCCGGCCCGACGGCCGACCTCCACCGCCGTGTCGATCTCGGCCTGGGAGTGCGGTCCGCGCTCCGCGCCGTTGAACAGCCCCAGCGCGCCGAGGGTCTGCCCGCGGGCGACGAGGGGCACGATCACGCCGGCGGCCACGCCCAGCCGGTCCAGCAGCTGCCGGGTCGCCGCCTCCGGGAGGGCCCGCTCAATCCGCTCGGCGTCGATCTCGGGCAGCACCAGCGGCCGGCCGGTGCGGGTGACGACGTTGGCGGCGGCCTGCTCGGTCATGACGGCGACCATGGAGTGCACGTACAGCTCCAGCTCGGCCTGCAGCCCCCGGTCGCGGTGTGCCGAGGCCATCTCGTGCAGTCGCCCCTGCTCGTCGGTGACCACCAGCCAGCACCAGTCCCCGAGGGTGGGGACGACGAGGTCGGCGAGCTGGCCGACCTGCTGGGTGATGTCGAGGCTGCCCGACAGCACCCGCCCCGCGTCGGCGAGCAGCTGCAGCCGCGAGTTGGCCTCCGCCATCGCGGCGACGGCCTGGGCGCGCACCTGGTCGGCCTGCAGGCGGGACGCGGTGAGCGCGATCTGCGCGGTCAGCCCCTCGAGCAGTTCGACGTCGGACCCGGTGAAGGCGTGCTCGGTGGTCCAGGCGACGATGAAGCTGCCGATCAGCCGGCCCTCCACCCGCAGCGGCAGCGCGGCCAGCGCCCGCGTGCCCAGCACCGCGTTGACCTCGGCCATCCGCGGGAACCGCGTCTCCGCCTCGGCGGCGTCGGCGAAGAGCAGCCGCTCGCCGTGGCGGGCCACGTACTGGGTGGGGAGCGCGTCGTCCAGCGGCGTCTCGACGCCCCCAGGCGGCAGCTCGACGTCGGCCCCGCTGGCGACGGCGTCGACGATCCGCCGGGTCAGGTGCAGGTAGAGCTTGTCGTCCTGCGGGTCGAACACGGCCAGCCCGATCGACTCCGCCCCCAGGACCGCGGCGCCGCGCAGCGCGATCTCGGCCAGCTGGGTGATGCGGGTGGCGTTCGCCAGCTCCGCCGCGACCTCGGCGATCGCGGCCGCCCGCTGCACCGCCGAGATCCGCCGCTCCGACTGCTCGCGGGCGGCGGTGACGTCGACGGCGGTGCCGAGCACGCGCACCGCCCGGCCCGACGGGTCCGACACCACCCGACCGCGGGAGACCGTCCAGCGCACGGTGCCGTCGACGTGGAGGACCCGCGCCTCCACCAGGTACTCCCCGGTGCTGGTGAGGGCCTCGCGCATCGCCTCGGTGACCGCGACACGGTCGTCGGGGTGGATCCGCTCGGTCATCATGTCCTCGACCGAGTCGATCTCCACCGCGCCCTCGAGCCCGAAGATGGCCGCGCAGCGCTCGTCCCAGTACACGGCTCCGGTACGCAGGTCGCGTTCCCAGATGCCGATCGAGCTGGCCTCCAGTGCGATGTCGAGCCGGGCCAGCGAGGTGCCGATCGCCGTCCGGGCCGACGACAGCTCCAGCTCCGCGGTGACCGAGGCGGCCAGCTGCTCCAGCAGGGCGGCGTCGTCGTCCGACCACGCCCGGGGCACGGGGTCGTAGACCGCCAGGACGCCGACGACGTGCCCCGACCCCGCCACCAGCGGCACGCCCAGGTAGGCCGCGACCTGGCCGGAGGTGACCGCCGGCAGCTGGGCCACCGCGGGCAGGGCGGCGGCGTCGGGCACGACCAGCGGTGCCCCGCGGCGCACCGTGATCGCGGAGATGGCGCCGGTCAGCAGCGCGGGACCGCCGATGACGCCGGGCGGCAGGCCGTACCCGCCGACGATGGTGTCCTGGTCGGTGAACAGGGTGACCTTGGCGTGCCGGGCGCCCACCAGGCGGGCGGCCAGCGCGGAGAGCCGGTCGAAGGCCGCCGGGCCCGACACCTCGACCAGCAGCCGGCGGGCGGCGGCGATGCGGTGGGGGTCGCGCAGGACGTCGGGGTCCCCCGACGACGGGGACGGCAACGGCGACGCCATGCTCTCCCCCTCCGCTGCGCAGCGGACTCCGTGTGCTGACCGCGACACCCCATGCTGTCACGCGCGACCACCGGCACCGGACCGCCTGTCGGGCGCGTCACGGGGATTGCTCCCCCCACCGGGTGGGACGGCGCGCCCGGCGGTCGAGCACCCGCCGGGCCGGGCCGATGGGACGGCATGCCAGTTGCACGGACCAGCGACCTCCCGGACTGCCGTCCGTTGCTCGCCGGCCCCGACGACCTGACGCTGGTCTTCCAGCCGATCGTCGACCTCTCCACCGCCCGCGTCGCCGGGTACGAGGCGCTGTCCCGCTTCCCGGGCACGGCGGGGCCGGGCGTGTGGTTCGCCGCGGCCGCCGAGTGCGGCGTGGCCGCCGAGCTCGAGTCGCTGGCCGTCGTCAAGGCGCTGGCCGCTGTCCCGTCGCTGCCGGACGACACGTTCCTGAGCGTCAACGTCAGCCCCCACCTGCTGGGCTCCCGCCCGGTCCAGGAGGCGCTGGCCACGCGGCCGGACCTCACCGGCGTCGTCGTGGAGCTCACCGCGCACGCGCCGGTCGGCGACCTGGCCGCGCTGCAGCGGCAGACCCGGGCGCTGCGGGCCCGCGGTGCCCTCATCGCCCTCGACGACGCGGGCTCCGGCTGCGCCGGCCTGCAGCAGATGGCCACCGTGCGGCCGCAGCTGGTCACGCTGGACCGCGCCCTGGTGACCGACGTCGACACCGATCCGGTGCGGATGGCCCTGACCGAGGTGCTCGGCGGGTTCGCCGGCCGGATCGGTGCCCGGGTGCTGGCCGAGGGGATCGAGACGGCCGGCGAGCTGGCTGCGCTGGCGCGGATGGGCGTGCCGCTGGCCCGGGGCTGGCTGCTCGGCCGGCCGGCGCCGGGGTTCGCGCCGCTGGCGCCGGAGGTCACCCGCCTGGTGCGCGCCCAGGTCACCCGCGCCCGGCTCTCCGAGAGCGTGGCCGTCCTGCTGCGCCCGGTCCGCCAGGTCCCCGCGACCGAGCCGCTGCCCGGCGTCCCCCCGGCCGTGCTGGTGGGCCCGCTCGGCGAGCCCGTCGGCCTGCTGCTGGCCTGCCCGCGGACGACGGAGGTGTACACGGCACCGGTGTCGCTGCGGGTGCAGCCGTCGGCCGACGTCAGCGAGACCCTCCGGCGAGCGCTGACCCGGCCGCCGGCACAGCGGTTCGACCCCGTGGTGTGCACCGACCCGACCGGCGCCGTGCTCGGCCTGCTGCGCGTGGAGGACCTCGCCGCCCTCCGTGCGGCGGGGTGACCCCTGTCCCCGGCCGCCCGCGGGTCCCCTCCACGGCTCAGGACGACGCGTCGGTGAGCAGCTGCCGCTCGTCGTCGGTGAGCACGAGGTCCTGCATCGGCAGCAGGTCGGCCAGCTGGTCGACCGACCGGCCGCTGGCGATCGGCGCCACCACGGTGGGCTGGTCGGCCAGCCAGCGCAGCGCCACCGCGGCACCGGTGACCCCGTGGGTCCGTGCCACCTGCTGCAGGGCGGCCAGCACGCGGTCGCCCCGCTGTCCCACGTACGCCGCCGCTCCCCTCGCACGCGGCGAGTCGACCTGCGCCCCCGGCCGGTACTTGCCGGTGAGGAAGCCCCGGGCCAGCGCGAAGTACGGCAGCACCCCCAGGCCGCGCCCGGCGGCGACGGCGCGCAGCTCGTCCTCGTAGGCCGGCCGCTCCACGAGGTTGTAGTGCGGCTGCAGCGCCACGTAGCGGGTCAGGCCCAGCCGCTCGGAGGTGTCCAGGGCCTCGGTCAGGCGCGTCGCCGAGTAGTTCGACGCCCCCGCGTGACGGACCTTGCCCGCCTGCACCAGCTCGTCGAACGCCTGCAGCGTCTCCTCCAGCGGCGTCGACCCGTCGTCGTAGTGGGCGTAGTAGAGGTCGATGTGGTCGGTCCTCAGGCGGCGGAGCGACCGCTCCGCCGCGGTGCGGATCTCGGCCGCGGACAGCGGGTGCTCCTTCTCCAGCGGGGAGGCCTTGGTCGCCACCACCACCCGGTCACGCACCCCACGACTGGCCATCCAGTCGCCGAGGATCTCCTCCGAGCGCCCCTTGCCGTAGGACTCCGCGGTGTCGACGAACGGCGCCTGCGTGCTCGGGGTCGCGTCGGCGAAGCGGTCCAGCAGCGCGAAGGACGTCGCGTCGTCCGCCGTCCAGCCGAAGACGTTGCCGCCGAGGCACAGATCGCTGACGGTCAGGTCGGTCCCGGGCAGCCGTGGCATGCCCTCACGCTAGGTGCGCCGGACCCGCGTCGCCGTCCGATTGGGTGGGACCGATGGGGCGTGAGGGACCCGTCCGACCCCCCTCTGTGGCGGATCGTCAGACCGGCATGGCACCGTGCCCCCGGTCCGACCTCGGCCGATCCGCCGCGGTCGCACCGCCCACAGCCACTCTCCGAGAGGAAGACCGTTGAACAAGGCCGAACTCGTCTCCGCCATCGCCAAGCGCGCCGACGTGCCCCCCTCGACCGTCGACTCGGTGCTCGCCGGGCTCCAGGACGAGCTCGTCGACGCCATCACCCGGGGCGAGAAGGTCGCCGTCTCCGGCCTGCTGACCGTCGAGCGCACCCAGCGTTCCGCCCGGACCGGCCGCAACCCGCAGACCGGTGAGTCCATCGACATCCCCGCCGCCAACACGGTCAAGGTGACCGCCGGCTCGAACCTGAAGAAGGCCGCCAGCAACGTCCCCGTGTGACCGCAGGCGTCGTGGCGACGTCCCCGTGTGACCGCAGGCGTCGTGGCGACGTCCCCGTGTGACCGCAGGCGTCGTGGCGGCGTCCCGGTGTGACCGGTCCCGGTCCGTCGGGGCCGGCGACCGCACCCGTGTGGCCTGACCCACAGCGTCGTGGGCCAGGATGCGGGGCGGACGCCGCCCGACGGCGGGGGCGCCGGGGAACGGAGGGCACGTGACGACGGGACTGCAGGTGGACACCGACCCGGCCGAGGTGGGTTTCGACCCCGGCCGCCTGGTCCGCATCGACCGGCGGCTGGCCCGCTGGGTGGACGACGGCCGGCTCCCCGGCTTCCTCGTGACGGTGGCCCGCCACGGCCGGCTGGTGCACGTGGGCCGCTACGGCCACCGGGACGTCGAGGCCGGTCTGCCGGTCGAGACCGACACCCGCTGGCGCATCTACTCGATGACCAAGCCGATCACCTCGGTCGCGGCGATGATGCTGTACGAGGAGGGCGCCTTCCAGCTCTCCGACCCGATCGCCACGTGGCTGCCCGAGTTCGCCGAGACCCGCGTGTACGTGGCCGGTTCGGCGCTGAAGCCGGTGACCGCCCCGCAGACCGAGCCGATCCGGGTGTGGCACCTGCTCACCCACACCGCGGGGCTGACCTACGGGTTCCACCACGCCCACCCGGTCGACGCCATGTACCGGGCCGCCGGCCACGAGTGGGGCACCCCCGCCGGCGCCGACTCCGCCGAGGTCTGCCGGCAGTGGGCGGCGATGCCCCTGGTCTTCCAGCCGGGCTCGGAGTGGAACTACGGCGTCTCCACCGACGTCCTCGGCCGGCTGGTCGAGGTGCTCTCCGGCCAGCCGCTGGACGAGTTCTTCGAGCAGCGCATCTTCACCCCGCTGGGCATGCGGGACACCTCCTTCGGGCTGCGGGAGGGGGACGACCCCGAGGCGCTGGCCCGCCTCTACACCGCCGTCCCCGGGCAGCCCGGCGGGGCGCCCACCGGCTACGCCCCGCTCGACACGATGGGCGCCGCGGCGCTGCGCAAGCCGGTGTTCCTCTCCGGCGGCGGCGGGTTGGTCTCCACCGCCGGTGACTACCTGCGGTTCGTCGAGCTGCTCCGCCGCGGCGGCGCCCACGACGGCGGCCGCCTGCTGGGCCCGCGCACGATCGCGCACATGACCCGCAACCACCTCCCCGGGAACACCGACCTCGAGACCTTCGGCCGCCCGCTGTTCGCCGAGACCCCGCTGCGCGGGGTGGGCTTCGGGCTGGGCTTCTCGATGGTCATCGACCCGGCCCGCTACGGCGTGGTGGCCAGCGCCGGCGACTACAGCTGGGGCGGCGCGGCGTCCACCGCCTTCTACGTCGACCCGGTCGAGGACGTGACGGTCGGCTTCTACACCCAGCTGCTGCCCTCCAGCACGCTGCCGATCCGCAACTACCTGCGCGCGCTGGTCAACCAGGCCCTCGTCGACTGAGCCCGTGTGCCTCCGCGGGTGCGCCCCGTGCGCATCCGCGGAGGTGCACGGGCCCGGTCACGGGTAGCGGGAGGAACGGCCGGTGCCCTCGGCGGAGAGGTCCGCTGGTTGGCTGACTCCACCACAGAACACACGGGGACGGAGGACGCGGTGCTGCGCCTGGGAGCCCTCGACGTGCCGCCCGGGCGGTTGGTCGTCATGGCGATCGTCAACCGCACGCCGGACTCGTTCTACGACCGTGGCGCCACCTACGAGCTGGCCGCCGCGGTCGAGCGGGTGCACCGGGTGGTCGCCGAGGGCGCGGACATGGTGGACGTCGGCGGGGTGAAGGCCGCCCCCGGGGAGGACGTCGACGCCGCCGAGGAGATCCGCCGCACCGTCGACCTCGTCGCCGCCATCCGCGGGGCGCACCCGACGCTGCCGATCTCGATCGACACCTGGCGCGCGGAGGTGGCGCGCGAGGCGCTGGCCGCCGGCGCCGACGTGGTCAACGACGCGTGGGGCGGGGTGGACCCGGAGCTGCCTGCCGTCGCCGCCGAGGCGGGCGCGGGCCTGGTCTGCACCCACGCCGGCGGGCTGCCGCCGCGCACCCGGCCGCACCGGGTCACCTACGACGACGTGGTCGCCGACGTCGTCGTCCGGACGACGGCGCTGGCCGAGGCCGCCGTGGCGGCGGGTGTGGACCGGGAGCGGGTGCTGGTCGACCCCGGGCACGACTTCGGCAAGAACACCCGCCACTCGCTGGAGGCGACCCGGCGGCTGGACGAGCTGGTGGCCACCGGCTGGCCGGTGCTGGTGGCGCTGTCGAACAAGGACTTCGTCGGCGAGTCCCTCGACGTCCCCCTGGAGGAGCGGTTGACCGGCACGCTCGCGGCGACCGCGGTGAGCGCCTGGCTGGGCGCGACGGTCTTCCGGGCGCACGACGTCGCGGCGACCCGGCAGACGCTGGACATGGTCGCGGCCATCCGGGGCGACCGCGCGCCGCTGCGCACCACCCGCGGTCTGGCCTGAGGGACGACCGCTGCCCCACCCACCCGCGCACGCTCGGGGCGCTTACCCGCGAGGGGGCAGGAGGTCTAGCCTGCCCCGCACCCATCGGGCGAGGAGGTGGCCACATGAGCGGCCGGGTCGTGCACTTCGAGATCCCGTTCGACGACGGGGACCGCGCACGCAGCTTCTACAAGGAGGCCTTCGGCTGGCAGGTCCAGGAGATGCCGGGCATGGACTACACGCTGGTCACGACCGGCCCCAGCGGCGACCAGGGCCCGACCGAACCGGGCTTCGTCAACGGCGGGATGCTGGCCCGGGGCACGGCCGCGGCGACCGGCCCGGTCGTGGTGGTCGACGTGGAGAGCATCGACGTCGCGCTGGAGCGGGTCGGCGAGCTCGGCGGGTCCACCGTCGCCGGCAAGCAGCCGGTGGGCGACATGGGGTTCGCCGCGTACGTGCGCGACCCGGAGGGCAACGTGGTCGGCCTCTGGGAGACCGCCGGCTGACCGCTCCGACGACCGGGTGACCTGATCGTCGCGGGTCCCCCGAGCGCGGTCGATAGGTTCCGCGCCATGGCCGCCACCGGGTTCCACACCGCCGACGAGCTCAACGCGCTGCTGCCGGGCACCCTGCCCGGCCTGCTGGGGCTCACGATCACCGCGCACGAACCCGGCCGGCTCGAGTCGGCCCTCGACGTGCGCCCGGAGCTGCTCGCCCCCAACGGGTACCTGCACGCCGCCACCGTGGTCGGCCTGGCCGACACCTCCTGCGGGCTGGCCACCCGCGCGCTGCTGCCCGAGGGGTCGACCGGGTTCACCACCATCGAGCTCAAGAGCAACTTCCTGGGCACCGTCCGGGAGGGGCGGATCACCGCGGTGGCCACCAACGCCCACGCCGGCCGGACGACGCAGGTGTGGGACGCCGTGGTGACGGCGGCGGGCTCGGGCAGGACGATCGCCCTGTTCCGCTGCACGCAGTCGGTCCTGTGGCCCCGGTGACACGATCCGGTACCGGCGGGTAACCCCCCTGTGGCACAGGCCACTCCTAATGTGAGACTGGCGCCACACCTGACGAGATGAGGAGCTCCTCCGTGGCGCTGGCCAGCCTGTACCCCGACGTCGAGATCCCCGACCTGTCGGTCCCCGCCTACGTCCTGTCCGCCGGCGCGGCGCGCCCGGAGGCAGCGGCGCTGGTCGACGGGCTCACGGGCGACACGATCACCCACGGCCAGCTCGCCGCCTACGTCGACCGGGTCGCGGCGGCGCTGCACGCCCGGGGCCTGCGCAAGGGTGACGTCGTCGCCGTCTTCTGTCCCAACACCCCGTGGTACCCGGTCGTCTTCCACGGCATCGCCGCGGCCGGCTGCGTGATGTCGCCGGTCAACTCGCTCTACACGCCCGACGAGATCGCCTTCCAGCTGCGCGACTCCGGCGCGAAGGTGCTCATCACCGTCTCGCCCTTCCTCGAGCGCGCGATGGCCGCCGTCGACGAGGCGCCGGTCGACGAGGTCGTCGTCATGGACGGCGCGGAGGGCCACGCCTCGCTGCTCGACCTGCTCAGCAGCGACGCCCCGTCGGCGCAGGTGGACCTCGACCCGGCCACCGACCTGGTCACCCTGCCGTACTCGAGCGGGACGACCGGCCTGCCCAAGGGCGTCATGCTCACCCACCGCAACCTGGTGGCCAACGTGCTCCAGATGCGGCCGATCATGAACGCGCACGAGGGCGACGAGCGGATCATCGCCGTCCTGCCGTTCTTCCACATCTACGGCCTGACCGTGCTCATGAACCAGGGCCTGGTCGCCGGCACGGTCGTCACGCTGCCCCGCTTCGACCTCGAGGAGTTCCTGCGGGTCATCCAGGACCAGAAGATCACCCGCGCCTTCGTCGCGCCGCCCATCGTGCTCGCGCTGGCCAAGCACCCGCTGGTCGACCAGTACGACCTCTCCTCGCTGCGCACCATCACCTCCGGCGCCGCCCCGCTGGACGAGGGCTTGGCCCTGGCCGCGGAGCGGCGGCTGCGCCGGGGCGCGGACACCGGCGTGACCATCGCGCAGGGCTACGGGATGACCGAGTTGTCCCCGGTGTCCCACAGCACCCCCGACGCCGGCATGGAGCCGCCCGGCTTCGCCGGTCCGGTGCCGAAGGGCTCGGTGGGTCTGGCGGTGCCGAACACCGAGTGCCGGCTGGTGGACCCGGCCACCGGGCAGGACGTCGGCCCCGGCGAGCGGGGTGAGCTGTGGGTGCGCGGGCCGCAGGTGATGAAGGGCTACCTGAACAACCCGCAGGCCACCGCCGACACCCTGGACGACGAGGGCTGGCTGCACACCGGTGACGTCGCGGTCGTCGACGAGAGCGGCGTCTACACCGTCGTCGACCGGGTCAAGGAGCTGATCAAGTACAAGGGATACCAGGTGGCCCCGGCCGAGCTCGAGGCCGTGCTGCTCGGCCACCCGGAGATCGCCGACGCCGCCGTCATCGGGGTCAAGGACGACGAGAGCGGCGAGGAGCTGCCCAAGGCCTTCGTCGTCCGGGCCGCCGGTTCGGCGCTGACCGCCGAAGCGGTCATGGACTACATGGCCGGCAAGGTGGCGCCGCACAAGAAGGTCCGGCTCGTGGAGTTCATCGAGCAGGTGCCGAAGTCCTCGGCCGGCAAGATCCTCCGCAAGCAACTCAGGGCCGCCAGCTGACCGACCACCCCGTCCCCACCCTCGCGGGCCGGGGGCGGGCCTCACGAGGCGCCGGCCGCACCCGCTGCGGTCGGCGCCTCGCGCTGTCCCGGACCGTTCCGGACCGCGCCCGGCGACACCCCCACCACCCGCTTGTACGCGCGGGAGAACGAGGCCTCGGACTCGTAGCCGAGTCGGCGGGCGAGTTCCCCGGCCGCCGTCCCGGAGGAGAGGGCGACGGTGGCCAGGTGCATCCGCCAGCGGGCGACGTAGTGCATCGCCGGCTCGCCCGCCAGCTCGGTGAAGCGGGCCGCGAAGGCCGAGCGGGACATCCGCGCCTCGCGTGCCAGCCGTTCCACCGTCCACGCCTCGCCCGGCGAGCGGTGCACCCGGGCGACCGCGCGGCCGACCTGTGGATCGCGCAGCGCGCGCAGCCACCCGGGGCCGGTGGCACCGGAGTCCAGCCACGTCCGGACGGCGTGGATGACGACGACGTCGGCCAGCCGGGTGACCACGGCCTCGGTTCCGGGCCGGTCGTGCCGTGCCTCGTCGGCCAGCAACCCGAGCAGCACCGGCAGCCAGCCCGCGCGGGCGGCGTCGTCCCCCTCGACGTGCAGGACGGGCGGCAGCAGGTCCAGCAGGTGCGCGGCCCCGGGCCGCTCGGGCTCGACCACGCCGCAGACCAGCCCGGCCGGCGCACCGCCCCCGCCCAGCCGCATCACGGTGAAGTGCTCCCCGACGGGCTCCTGGGGCAGCACGTCGGCCCGGCCGGCGATCCGGGCGCCGGGCCCGCTGCGCAGCAGGTGCCCGCGGCCGTGCGGGACCAGGGCGAGGTCACCGGCCCGCAGGGGGTGCGTCACACCGTCCACCTCCAGCAGGCAGCTGCCCTCGGTGACGACGTGGAAGCTCATGCACCCCTCGAACGGCGGCATCTCCAGCCCCCACGGCGCGGAGGCCTCCACCCGGCAGTGGAAGGTGCCCCGGACCCGCAGGTCGAACAGCACCCGGCCGACCGGGTCGACCGGGGTCCACGGCGGAACGGTGCTCATGGCGCCACCCTCACCGGCGCACGGCCAGGCGTCCAGGGTGGCTGGACGAACGGTCACGGACGCTGGACGGGCGGGCATGGGCGGGCAGCGCGGGCCTGCACAGGATCGGTCGTGCCGGCCGGGAGGGCCGGCCCAACCGGGAGGAGCAGGTCATGCGCGTGCTGGTCGTGGGGGCCACGGGAGGATCGGGCAGGGCGGCGGTGGACGCGCTCGTCGCCCGCGGGCACGAGGTGACGGCGTTCGCGCGCCGGGCGGAGGCGGGGCTCGGTGGCCGCGCCGGGGTACGGCCGGTCGACGGGGACGTCACCGTCGCCGCCGACGTCGATCGGGCGGTGCGAGGGCAGGACGCCGTCGTCGTCACCCTCGGCATCAGCGAGCACCCGGTGCGCGTGCGCCTGCTGGGTCCCGCGGGCACGGCCCCGGACGTCCGGTCGCAGGGCACGCGGCAGGTCGTCGCGGCCATGCACCGGCACGGCGTCCGGCGGCTGGTCGTGCAGTCGTCCTACGGCGTCGGGGACACCCGGGCCCGGCTGCCGCTGTCCAGCCGGCTGGTCCTCGCCCTGCTGCTCCGTCCGCAGATCGCCGACCACGAGCGCCAGGAGCGGCTGGTCCGCGACAGCGGTCTGGACTGGGTCCTCGTGCAGCCCGTGAACCTGACCGACGGGGACGAGCCGGCGGCGGTGTCCACCGCGGGCGCGGTCGAGGAGTGGCGGGTCTCCCGCCGTGCCGTGGGGACCGTCCTCGCCGACGCGGTGGAGGGCGACCGGTGGCTGGCCGGCAGCGTCGCGGTCTCGGGCGCCGCACCGGCGCCCGCGCCGGCCGGCCGGCGGTGAACCGCTCCGGGTGCACCGGCTCGGACGGGGTCCCGCCTCGGCTCCTGGCCCCGTCCCGGGCCCCGCGCCGAGCCTGCGAGGAGTGCGCAGGACGGGTCCCGCCTCGGCTCCTGGCCCCGTCCCGGGCCCCGCGCCGAGCCTGCGAGGAGTGCGCAGGACGGGTCCCGCCTCGGCTCCTGGCCCCGTCCCGGGCCCCGCGCCGAGCCTGCGAGGAGTGGGGAGGACGGGGTCCTTCTAGGGTCGGGGCATGCGCGCGGTGACTCTCAGTGGACCGGGTGGGCCCGAGGTGCTGCAGTGGGGGGAGGTGCCCGACCCGGTGCTGCGGCCCGGCGAGGTCCTCGTCGACGTCGTCGCCACCGCGGTCAACCGGGCCGACCTGCTGCAGCGCGCCGGCAACTACCCGCCGCCCCCCGGCGCCAGCGAGATCCTCGGCCTGGAGTGCAGCGGGGTCATCAGCGAGGTGGGCGAGGGCGTGACCGGCTGGTCGGTCGGCGACGAGGTGTGCGCGCTGCTCTCCGGCGGCGGCTACGCCGAGCGGGTCGCCGTCCCCGCCGGGCAACTGCTCCCCCGCCCGGCCGGGGTCGAGCTGGCCACCGCCGCGGCGCTGCCCGAGGTCGTCTGCACCGTCTGGTCGAACGTGTTCATGCTCGCCCGGCTCACCCGCGGCGACGACTTCCTCGTGCACGGCGGCTCCAGCGGGATCGGCACGATGGCGATCCAGCTGGCCGCCCGCGCCGGCGCCCGGGTGTTCACCACCGCCGGCACCGCCGCCAAGCTCGACGTCTGCCGGGAACTCGGCGCCGACGTGCTGATCAACTACCGCGACGAGGACTTCGTCGAGTGCGTGCGCGAGGAGACCGACGGCGCGGGCGTCGACATCGTCCTGGACAACATGGGTGCCGAGTACCTGGCCCGTAACGTCGACGCGCTCGCCACCGGCGGGCGCCTGGTCTGCATCGGCATGCAGGGCGGGACGAAGGCCCAGCTCGACCTCGGCAAGCTGATGCGCAAGCGCGCCACGGTCCACGCCACGACACTGCGGGCCCGCCCCGCGACCGGCCCCGGCGGCAAGGCCGAGATCGTCGCCGCCGTGCGACACGACGTGTGGCCCGACGTCGAGCGGGGCGTCGTGCGGCCGATCGTCGACCGCCGGCTGCCGATGTCCCGGGTCGCCGATGCCCACCGGGTGGTCGACGCCAGCGAGCACGTCGGCAAGGTGCTGCTGGTCAACGACTGACCACCGGGTCACAGGGCGCCCCCACCGGCCGGGCGCCCCGCCCGTCGCCCGTCGAGCAGGACGACGGAGGGCACCGCGCCGGTGTCGACGCCGGCCCACCCCCGCGGGGCACCGCCTCCGTCGTCGTCGACCGCCACCGGCCGGCCGTGTGCTCCCTGCCGTCGCGGTCGAGGGCCACCGGCCGGCACAGCCCGTCGCGCGCCGGTCCGGCGACGGCGACGTCGGGGACCTCAGCGGAAGCGGAGCGCGGCCACCGAGTCGATGAGGTAGCCGACCTCCTCGGCGGTGTTGTAGTGCATCAGGCCCAGCTGCACCGCGCCGCCCTGCTCGTTCACGCCCAGGGCGTCGAAGAGCTCGCGGGCGTAGAAGTCGCCGTCCCAGGCGCAGATCCCGCGGCGGGCGAGCTCGACGGCGACCTGCCGCGGCCGCATGCCGGCGACGGTGAACGACAGCGTCGGTGTGGTGTCGGCCGCCGAGCCGAGGACCTGCACGTGCCGCATCGCGCGCAGCGCCTGGTCCAGCCAGGCGAACAGGTCGCCCTCGTACTCGGCGACGGCGGCCATCGAGGCGCGCAGCCGCTCGCGGCGGGACCCGGTCGCCTGGTCACCGAGGCCGGCCAGGTGCTCGACGGCGGCGGTGACCCCGGCCAGCAGCTCGAACGGCGGCGTCCCGCTCTCGAACCGGTCCGGGACCCGGTCGGGGACGGGCGCGAGCTTCTCCGGGTGCAGCTCGCCGAGCAGCGCCGGGTCGGCGACGACCGCGCCCACGTGCGGGCCGCACCACTTGTCCGCCGCGACCGCGAGGAAGTCCGCGCCGAGCGCCGTGACGTCGAGCAGGGCGTGCGGGGCGGCGTGCACCCCGTCGACGTAGACCAGCGCCCCCACCGCGTGCGCCCGCTGCGCGATCGCCGCGACGTCCGGGCGCGTCCCCAGGGCGCTGCTGGCGGCGGTGAGGCTGACCAGCCGGGTGCGGCCGGTCAGGAGCTCGTCGTACTGCCAGGCCGGCAGCTCCCCGGTCTCGATGTCCACCTCGGCCCACCGCACCGTGACGCCGTGCTGCTCGGCGAGCTGCACCCAGGGACGGATGTTGGCGTCGTGGTCGAGGCGGCTGACCACGATCTCGTCGCCGGGCCGCCACGTCCGGGCGAGGGCGCGGGCCATCGTGTAGGTCAGCGCCGTCGTGCTGGCCCCCAGGACGACGCCCGGGGAGACCCCGCCGACGAGGTCGGCGACCGCGGCACGGGCACTGGCGACCAGCCCCTCGGCGCGGGCCGACGACGGGAAGACCCCGCCGCGGTCGGCCACCGGAACCCGCATCGCCTGGGCCACGGCCAGCACGACGCTCTCGGGGAGGAGGGCGCCGGCCGGCCCGTCGGCGTGCACGAAACCGTCGGAGAGGCCGGGGAACAGCCCGCGGACGCGCGCGACGTCCAGCCGTCCCTCCCCCGGTCCCATGGCCTTCGACCCTAGACGTTGCGCACCCGGCGCCCGCGCGGCTCCCGGGTCCCCGGCGGGCGCCGACCCGTTCGGGGGAGGATGGGGACATGACCGCACCGGGAAACGGGAGTGAACGCCCTCAGCAGGTCGTCGTCGTCGGCCCCGACGGCCGGCCGGTCGGCACGATGCCCGTGCCACAGGGGCAGGACACCGACGGCGACGGCGGCGGCGAGGCCACCATCGGCGACATGGTCGAGCAGCCGGCGAAGGTCATGCGGATCGGCACGATGATCAAGCAGCTGCTCGAGGAGGTCCGGGCCGCGCCGCTGGACGAGGCCAGCCGGCAGCGGCTGCGCGACATCCACGCCTCGTCCATCCGCGAGCTGGAGCAGGGCCTCGCGCCGGAGCTGCGCGATGAGCTGGAGCGGATTACGCTGCCGTTCGCCGAGGACGAGACCCCCTCGGACGCCGAGCTGCGGATCGCCCAGGCCCAGCTGGTCGGCTGGCTGGAGGGCGTCTTCCACGGCATCCAGACCGCGCTGTTCGCCCAGCAGATGGCCGCCCGCGCCCAGCTGGAGGAGATGCGGCGGCGCGCGCTGCCCGGCGGTCACCAGCCGCCGCAGCAGCCGGACTTCCGTCCTGGTGGCGGGCAGTACCTGTAGCAGTCATCCCGTGACGCTGCGGAGCGGGCCGTTCCCCTGACGGGGTGAACGGCCCGCTCCGGTCGTTTCACCGGCACCGGCGCCGCCCACCCCCCGTGCACCGGGCCGGAGATGCCGGCCGCCGGGAGCGGAGGCGCCGGCGTGGGGGCCGTCGACGCCCGCACCCCGGGCCGGGCCGGGCGACGGCGCCGTCCCCCGCGGGGGTGGGGACGGCGCCCTCGTGCTGCCGGCGTCCTCAGAGCGACGCCAGGAAGGCAGCCACCCCGTCGTCGTCGTTGGTGCCGGTGACGTCGGTCGCCGCGGCCAGCAGGTCGGGGTGGGCGTGGGCCATCGCCACCGCACGGCCCCCGGCCTCGCGGACCCAGTCGAAGGCGGCGATGTCGTTGGGCATGTCGCCGAAGACGACGACGTCCTCCGGCCCGACACCGTGCTGGGCGGCGACCTTCGCCAGACCGGTGGCCTTGGTGACGCCCAGCGCGGAGATCTCGGCCAGCGCGTCGCTGGAGGAGTTCGTCACCGTCGCCCGGCCGTCGACCACCGTCTCGACCAGGGCGACGAACTCGTCCCGCGGCAGGTCCTCGTGGCGGGCCAGCAGCTTGGCCACCGGCGCGGCGACCAGCTCGTCCAGCGTGGCGACGGAGACACCGGGGGCGTCGACGTCCCAGCGGGGCTGGTAGACCGGCTCGTGGCGGAACTCCAGGCCGTACTCGACGGCGAACCAGGTGTCCGGCTGCTGACGGCGCAGCTCGGCGGTGACCTCCTGCAGCACCTCGGGCTCGAGGTGGTCCTCGTCGAGGATCTCGAAGCTCCCGAGGTCCAGCAGCACCGCGCCGTTGCAGCAGACGGCGGTGCCGTGCCGCAGCACCTCGCGGATGCGGGTCATCCAGCGTGGCGGCCGGCCGGTGGCCAGCACGACGGGCACGCCGTCGGCACGCCAGCGCTCCAGCTCGGCCAGGGTCGCCGCGCTGACGGTGTCGTCCCGGTGCAGCAGCGTGCCGTCCATGTCGCTCGCGATCAGCTTGGGCCGCCAGTCAGACACCGAGCACCGCCTCCAGGTAGCGGGCCACGCCGTCGGCGTCGTGCCCGCTGGTGACCAGCGGCGTCGCCGCCCGGACGTCGGCGTGGGCGTTGGCCACCGCGACCGCCCGCCCGCCCGCGGCGTGCACCGCCTCGAGCATCGGCAGGTCGTTGGGCATGTCGCCGAAGACCAGCACGTCGCCGAAGCCCACGCCGTAGCGCTCCAGCGCGATCGCCAGGCCGGTCGCCTTGGTGACCCCCGCGGGCAGCACCTCGATGAACCCGAGCCCGGCGTGGGTGACCTCGGCCTCGGCGGGGTCGACCACCGTGCGGGCGCGGGCCAGCAGCTCGTCCTGCCCGAGCGTGGAGGAGCGCAGGAAGACCTTGAGGACCGCGCCGGTGGGCAGCACCTGGTGCCGCGGCAGCAGGTGCGCCGGCTCGGGGTAGGGCCAGTCGAAGCCGTGCTGCACCCGCAGCGGGGCGTGCGCCCGGGACTCGCCCTGCTCGGCGGCGTCCTCCACGGCGACGATGAGGTCGCCGGCGACCGACTCGATCCGCTCGATGACCGCGGTGGCCTGCGCGCGGGGCAGGCCGACGGTGCGCAGCACCTCGTCACGCTCCAGGTCGACGACGAAGCCCCCCTGCGCCAGGACGGCGATGCCGCGCCCGTCGAGCGCGTCGCGCACGCTGTCGAGCAGCCGCGGACCGCGGCCGGTGACGCCGACCACCGGGATGCCGGCGTCCCAGCACGCGGTCAGCGCGGCGCGGGTGCGCGGGCTGACCTCCCCGTCGGAGTTGAGCAGCGTGCCGTCGAGGTCGCTGGCGACCAGCTTGGGCCGCCACGTGCCGACGTCCCCGAGGTCGACGACGACGTCCGAGCCGGCGTGGCCACCGAAGGACGGCAGCACCGCCGGCCGGTCAGCGCTCATGCGGGCACCGGGGCCGCCAGCGTCATGCCGGGGGTCAGCACCTCGTGGCCGCCCAGCCACGGGCGCAGCGCCACCGGGACGTGCACCGACCCGTCGGCGCGCTGGTGCACCTCGAGCAGGCAGGCGATGGTGCGGGCGATGGCGCACAGGGTGCCGTTGAGCGTGGCCGCGGTCTGGTTCCTCCCGTCGGCGTCGCGGTAGCGGATGGCCAGCCGCCGGGCCTGGAAGGTCGTGCAGTCCGAGGTGCTGGTGAGCTCGCGGTAGGTGCCCTGGCTGGGGAACCACGCCTCGATGTCGTACTTGCGGGCCGCGCTGGTGCCCAGGTCGCCGGCGGCGATGTCGACCACCCGGTAGGGCAGCTCCAGCGCCTGGAGGAACTCCTCCTCCCAGGCCAGCAGCCGCAGGTGCTCCTCGGCGGCCTCCTCGGGCCGGCAGAAGCTGAACATCTCGACCTTGTCGAACCAGTGCACGCGGATGATGCCGCGGGTGTCCTTGCCGTAGGAGCCGGCCTCGCGGCGGAAGCAGGAGGACCAGCCGGCGTAGCGACGCGGGCCCGCGGAGAGGTCCAGCACCTCGTTGGCGTGCATGCCGGCCAGCGCCACCTCGGAGGTGCCGACCAGGTACAGGTCGTCGCGCTCGACCCGGTAGACCTCCTCGTCGTGCTCGCCGAGGAAGCCGGTGCCCTCCATCGCCTCGGGCCGCACCAGCGCGGGGGCCACGACAGGGGTGAACCCGGCCGCGACCGCGCGGGTGACGGCCAGCTGGGCGAGGGCGAACTCGAGCATCGCGCCGGGGCCGGTGAGGAAGTAGAAGCGGGCGCCGGAGACCTTCGCCCCGCGCTCCATGTCGATCGCGCCGAGCGCCTCCCCGATCTCCAGGTGGTCGCGCACCGGGAAGTCGTAGGCGGGGACCTCGCCGACGGTGCGCATCGTCACCGCGTCGTCCTCACCGCCGGGCGGCACCGCGTCGTGGACGACGTTGGGGATCCGCAGGTGCGCCGCCCGCAGCGCGGCGTCGGCGGTCCGCAGCGCCTCCTCGGCCTCCTTCACCTCGGCGGCGAGGGCCTTGGCGCGCTCGAGGACGGCCGGCCGCTCCTCGGGGGTGGCCTTCTTCACCGCCTGCGAGGCGGACTTCTGCTCGGCACGCAGGTCGTCGGCGCGCTTGACCGCCTCGCGGCGGGCGGCGTCGGCGGCGAGCAGGTCGTCGACCCGGGACTCGTCGGCCCCGCGGGCGCGCTGGCTGGCCTTGACGAGGTCGGGGTGCTCACGCACGAGTCGCAGGTCGATCACTCAGCCGATGGTACGGCCGCGCCGCGCCGGGACGCCCCGCCCGGCGGGGTGACCCGCCCCTCCGTCCCGCCCGATCGGCGGTGACGCCGCGGGGGCCCTCGTGTCAGGGACACTGGGGCCATGCGTTTCCTGGGTGGCACCCGTCCGGCGACCGACCTCACCTACGCCGACGTGTTCATGGTGCCCAACCACTCCACCGTGGGCTCCCGGCTCGAGGTCGACCTGACCACGCCCGACCGGGTGGGCACGACCATCCCCGTCGTGGTCGCGAACATGACCGCGATCTCCGGACGCCGGATGGCCGAGACCGTCGCCCGCCGCGGTGGGCTCGCCGTGCTCCCCCAGGACATCCCGGTGGACGTCGTCGGCGAGGTCGTGTCCTGGGTGAAGTCCCGGCACCCCGTCTACGACACCCCGATCACGCTCGACCCGTCGTCCACCGTCGCCGAGGCGCTGTCGCTCATGCACAAGCGGGCGCACGGCGTGGTCGTGGTGGTCTCCGACGGCCGCCCGGTCGGGATCGTCACCGACGGTGCCTGCCAGGGCGTCGACCGCTTCACCCAGCTCTCCCAGGTCATGAGCGAGCCGCTGACCGTCCCGGCCGGCACCGACCTGCCCAAGATCTTCGACGTCCTGTCCGACGAGCGGGTCAACGCCGCGCCCGTCGTGGAGGGCGACCGGCTGGTCGGGATCATCACCCGCAAGGGCGCGCTGCGCTCGGCGCTCTACCAGCCGGCGGTGGACGCCGACGGGCACCTGCTCACCTCGGCCGCCGTCGGCATCAACGGGGACGTCGCGGGCAAGGCCCGGGCGCTGCTGGCCGCCGGCGTCGACGTCCTCGTGGTCGACACCGCGCACGGCCACCAGGAGAAGGCGGTGGAGGCGGTCCGCGCGGTGCGCGCGGTGGCCGCCGGGGTCGGGCGGGGGACACCGATCGTCGCGGGCAACGTGGTCACCGCCGAGGGCACCCGCGACCTCGTCGAGGCCGGCGCGGACGTCGTCAAGGTCGGCGTCGGCCCCGGCGCGATGTGCACCACCCGGATGATGACCGGGGTCGGCCGGCCGCAGTTCTCCGCCGTCGAGGAGTGCGCCGCCGCGGCCCGGGCGCTCGGCCGGCACGTCTGGGCCGACGGTGGGGTCCGCCACCCGCGCGACGTCGCGCTCGCGCTGGCGGCGGGCGCGGCGAACGTGATGGTCGGCTCCTGGTTCGCCGGCACCTACGAGTCGGCCGGCGACATCCACGACGACGGCTCCGGCCGGCAGTACAAGGAGTCCTTCGGCATGGCCTCGGCCCGCGCGGTCAAGGCCCGGACGTCGGCGCAGAGCGGCTTCGAGCGGGCCCGCGCCGGCCTGTTCGAGGAGGGCATCAGCTCCTCGCGGATGTACCTGGACCCGGCCCGCCCGGGCGTCGAGGACCTCGTCGACCAGATCGTGGCCGGGGTGCGGTCGTCGTGCACCTACGCCGGCGCGCGCACCGTGGACGAGCTGCACGAGCGCGCGGTGCTCGGCGTGCAGAGCGCGGCCGGCTACGAGGAGGGCCGGCCGCTGCCGACGAGCTGGTGACGCGACACCGGTGAAGCCGCTCCCGCTGCCGGTGTTCGAGGCGCTGGTGGCCGATGCCCTCGACGAGGTGCCGGCCGAGCTCATGGCGCTGCTGGACAACGTCGTCGTCCTGGTGGAGGACCGCAACGCCGACGAGCCCGAGCTGCTCGGGCTCTACGACGGCTACGCGCTGACCGAGCGTGGCTGGCAGTACGGCGGCGCCCTGCCGGACCGGATCATGATCTACCGCGAGGCGATCTGCGACATCTGCTCGACCGCCGAGGAGGTCGTGGAGGAGGTCACGATCACCGTCGTCCACGAGATCGCGCACCACTTCGGCATCGACGACGAGCGGCTGCACGAGCTCGGCTGGGGCTGACGGGGACCCGCTCCTCCCTGCCGCCCGCACACTCGCGGCGGGTCCCGGGAGCGGGCCGTTCCAGCAACCCACCACCGCGTAACGTGACCGGGCGTGGCTGACGTCAAGGGCTCCGGACTGCCGATCAAGATGCTGCACGACCGCATCCTGGTCGCGCTCCGCAAGGAGGACGGCGAGCGGCGCTCCACCGGCGGCATCCTCATCCCGGCGACCGCCCAGGTGGCCAAGCGGCTGGTGTGGGGCGAGGCACGCGGGGTGGGCGCGAACGTCCGCCAGGTGAAGGTCGGCGACCAGGTGCTGTTCTCCCCCGAGGACCAGCACGAGGTCGAGGTGCACGGCGAGGAGCTGATCATCCTGCGGGAGCGCGACGTGCACGCCGTCGCGGCCGAGCGGATCGAGGAGTCCTCCGGCCTCTACCTCTGATATCTCTGAGGCCCGGTCACCTCCCGGCGCGGGCGTGCTGCTCGATCACCCCGGTCATGTCCTCCAGGAACCGGCGGACGACGGCCAGCTCCTCGTCCGAGTAGCGGCCCATCGCCGCGGTGAGGTCACGCTGCAGCCCGCCGAAGTACTCGGCGCCGGCCGCCATCGCGTCCTCGGACATCTCCAGGGCGACGCGCCGCCGGTCCGCGGGGTCGCGCACCCGGCGCACGTGGCCGACGCGCTCGAGGCGGTCCACCAGCGCGGTGACCGACGCCGAGCTCAGCTCCACGGCCGAGCCCAGCGCGCCCGCGGTCAGTGCCTCCCCCCGCCGGGCGGCGTCCATGATCGCCACCAGCGCCCGGACGTCGGTGCGGTTGAGCCCGTGCAGCACGGCGAACCGCTGCCCGACCGCATCCAGCTCGACGGTCAGCCGGCGGAGGAGCAGCGCCACCTCCTGCCGCGCCCGGTCGACGTCCTCGGACACACACCACCTCCGTTGGCGCGCGGCAGCCGCCCGCCGTAATATCTCGACAATCGAGATGATCGACCATCGAAGGACATCATGCCCCGCACGAAGTCCGTCGCCCGCTGGCTCCTCCCGGCCCTCGTCACCCTCCTGTGGCTCGGGCTCGCCGGTTCCCTGGGCCCGGTCAGCGGTGAGCTGACCACCGTCCAGGAGAACGACTCCGCGGCGTTCCTACCGGACAGTGCGGAGTCCACCCGCGTCACCGAGCTGCAGGCGGGGTTCCGCACCGAGCGCAGCCTCCCCGTCATCCTGCTGTGGGAGAGCGAGGACGGCGCGCTCGACCCGACCCAGCTCGCCGAGGTCGCCGAGCGCACCGGGGAGGCGGTCGCGCTCGCCGACGAGGCCGACGCCCTCACCGGTCAGGCGTCGCCGCCGATCCCCGCGGAGGACGGCGCCGCGGTGCAGGCGGTGCTGCCGCTGCGCCCCGACCTGGGCGACGCGCTGGGCGAGGTCGTCGGGGAGCTGCGCGCCCTGCCGCCGGTGGACGGCACCACCGCCCACGTCACCGGACCGGGAGCGGCCTTCAACGACTTCCGCGAGGGCTTCTCCGGCATCGACGGCCTGCTGCTGCTCGCGGCGTTCGGCGTCGTCCTGCTCATCCTGCTGGTCGTCTACCGCAGCCCTCTGCTGCCGCTGCTGGTCATCGCCACGGCAGGGATGGCGCTGGTGGTCTCCCTCGCCGTCGCCTACGTGCTGGCCGACCGGGGGTGGATCGCGGTCAACGGCCAGAGCCAGGGCATCGCGTCGATCCTCGTCGTGGGGGCGGCCACCGACTACGGCCTGCTGCTGGTCGCCCGCTACCGCGAGGAGCTGCGCCGGGAGGAGTCCCGGTTCACCGCGATGCGGATCGCGCTGCGGCAGTCGTGGGAACCGATCGTGGCCAGCGGCGCCACCGTCGTCCTCGGCGTGCTGTGCCTGCTGTTCTCCGACCTCGGCTCCAACCGCGGCCTCGGCCCGATCTCCGCGGTCTGCATCGCCGTCGCCGTGCTGGCGGCCCTGACCTTCCTGCCGGCGGTGCTGGTGCTCCTCGGCCGGGCGGCGTTCTGGCCGTTCCGGCCGCGCCACGGCGACGAGCAGGCGCACGGGCGCGGGTGGCAGCGGGTCGCCACCGGCGTGGGTCGGCGTCCGGTCCGGGTGCTGCTGGGCAGCACCGCCCTGCTGGTCGTGCTCGCCGCGTTCACGCCGACCTTCGACGCCGGGGGCATCGCGCTCTCCGACGCCGTCCGCGGCGGCTCGCCGTCGGCCACCGGGCAGGAGGCCCTGGCGCGGCACTTCGACGCCGGCGGCGCCAGCCCGGCGGTCGTCCTCACGCCGGCCGACGACTGGCCGGCGGTCGCCGCGGCGGCCGCCGGCCTCGACGGAGTCACCGCTGTCGCGCCCTTCACCGGCGAGCAGACCGGCCCGCCCGGGGCCGGCTCGGGGCAGCCGGTCGTCGTCGACGGGCTGGTCCGGCTCGACGCCACCCTCGCCGACGCCCCAGACAGCGAGGCGGCCCAGGACGTCGTCGCCGACCTGCGGACGACGGTGCGCGACGTCGACCCCGACGCCCTGGTCGGCGGCACCACGGCCGGCGACCTGGACACCCAGGAGACCGCCGCCCGCGACCTGGCGGTCATCGTGCCCCTGGTGCTGCTGGTGATCACCGTCGTCCTCGCCGTGCTGCTCCGGGCGCTGGTCGCGCCGGTGCTGCTGGTGGCCACGGTCGCGCTCAGCGTGCTGTCGACGGTCGGGGTCAGCGCGCTGGTGTTCGACCACCTCTTCGACTTCCCCGGCAGCGACCCGCAGGTGCTGCTGATCGGGTTCGTCTTCCTCGTGGCGCTGGGGATCGACTACAACATCTTCCTCATGACCCGGGCCCGGGAGGAGTCGGTCCTCCACGGCGCGCGCGACGGCGTGCTGCGGGCCCTGGCGGTCACCGGCGGCGTCATCACCAGCGCGGGCCTGGTGCTGGCGGCCACCTTCGGCGCCCTGACCGTGCTGCCGTTGGTGATCCTCACCCAGCTCGGGTTCCTGGTCGGCTTCGGCGTCCTGCTGGACACCTTCCTGGTCCGCTCGCTGCTGGTGCCGGCCGCGGTGCACCTCGTCGGCGACCGGGTGTGGTGGCCCGGCCGGCTGGCGCAGGGACCGACGCGACCGGAGCCGGAGCGCGAGTTCCAACCCGCCTGAGGGCCGCCCGCAGGTGCCGCCGCGGGCGTGCCGGCGGTGGGGGCCCGGCTCAGACGCGGCCCTCGCGCACGGCCTGCAGCCAGCCGGCCGCCTCGGCGAAGGCGTCGTCGGCGGCGGTCGGTGGCACCGGCTTGTTCTCCCGGCCGTCGGCGCGCGGGTAGGAGCCCAGGAACCGGACGTCGTCGCACACCCGGTGCAGCCCCGCCAGCGCCTCCCCCACCCGGGCGTCGGCGGCGTGGCCCTCGCAGTCGAGCGAGAACGAGTACACGCCCAGGCGCTCCCGGGTGGGACGCGACTCGATGCGGGTCAGGCTGATCCCGCGGACGGAGAACTCGCGCAGCAGTTCCAGCAGGGCGCCGGTGCGGTCGCCGACCACCGCGACCAGCGAGGTCTTGTCGTTGCCGGTCGGGGCGGGCAGGGGCCCGGGCGGGGCGACGAGCACGAACCGGGTGACGGCGCCGGGGTGGTCGGCGACGTCGTCGACCAGCGGGGTCAGCCCGTACCGCTGCGCGGCGATCGGCGCGCAGACCGCGGCGTCGACCTCCCCCTCGGCCACCTGCCGGGCCGCGCCCGCGGTCGACGTCGCCGGCAACGGGACGATGCCCGGGAGCAGCTCGGCCAGCCGGCGGGCGGTCTGCGCGAGCGCGTGCGGGTGGCTGGCCAGGCTGCGGACGGCGGCCAGGTCGGTACCCGGCCGCACGGCGAGGACGAAGGAGACCGCCCGGAACACCTCGCGGGTGATCAGCAGGGGCGGACCGTCGGCCAGCGCGTCCATGGTCGCCGGCACCGAGCCCTCGACGGAGTTCTCGATCGGCACGAGCGCCGCGTCCGCCGCCCCCGACCGGACGGCGGCGAGCGCGGCCGGGACGCTCACCGCGGGCTGCCGGGACCCCTCGCCCGGGGGAACGACGCTGCTCAGGGCCGCTTCGGCGAAGGTACCCTCGGGCCCGAGATAGGCGAACCGAGTCGGAGGCCGCCTCGAAGGCATCGCAGGCATCCGACGAGGGTAGTGCGGGAGGGCCGGAGCGCCTGCCCCGCCCGGGAGAGCTGCGTCACTCCGCGTATCCGGGCGGCCCCCCGGTCGTTGACCCGTCGATGGAGGGATGCGTGACCGCCGGCCCGGACCGTCTCGTCGAGGAGGGTCTCGACGACGCGCTCTGGCGGCTGCTGGCGGCCAGCCACCACGACGACCCCACCGTGTTCGCCCGCGAGCACGACCGGGCCGAGCCCGCGCTCCTGGCCACCACCGAGCCGCACTGGACCGCGTGGCAGCACGCGTTCGCCGCGCAGCGGGGCCTGCTCGAGGGGGACCGGGAGGCCGCCGCGGTCGGTGTGCGGGCGGCCCGCGACGCGTTGGTCCGGTGCCCACCCTCGGCGGGGACGGCGCTGACCCTGGCCTACCTGGCCCACGTCGAGGTCGCCTCCGACCACGTCGACGCCGCGATGCTGATGGCCATCGACGCCAGCCTGATCGCCGAGAGCCCGAGCGCGGGCGGACCGTCGCGGGCGCTGCACCAGACCCACCGGTGGCTGTCGCTGACCCTCACCGCGCTGGACCTCGAGGAGCTCGCCGTCGCCCAGGCGCTGTCGGGTCACCGGGTCGCCGCGGCGCTGCCCGACCTCGCCGACCAGTGGCGGCTGCTGCAGCTGTGCGCCCAACAGCACGCCGAGCTGGCCCAGACCCTGCACCGGCGCGGCGACCTCGACCGGTCCCGCGAGCTGGCCGACGTCGCCGTCGAGTGCGCCGGGACCGCCCGTGCCCTCGACTGGGAGCCCACGCCCGCCGAGCAGGACCTGCTGGACGTCGTCCAGGCGTGGGGCCTGACCTGCCGCGGCGACCTCGACGACGCCCTCGGGCCGCTGCGCAGCGCCCACCGGCGGGTCCACCGCGACGGCGGCATCTGGCTGCGCGGGTACACCGACCTCGTCCTGGCCCGGCTGCTCACCCGGCTCTCGCGCTCCCAGGCCGGCGGCGGGCACGGCGCCGAGGCCACGGACCTGCTGGTCGACGCGGCGGGGGCCTTCGCCGCGACGGGGGACCGCCGGCGCTACCGCCAGTGCCTGCTGGAGCTGGGGCAGAGCACCGCGGCGATGGGCCGCCCCGCGGAGGCGCTGCACTGGCTGGAGGCCTACCGCGCCGACACCGGGCGGGCCCACGCCCGCGGCCGGGAGCTGTGGGCGGAGATGTTCGTGCGGCGCAGCCGGCTGCGCGAGGCCGAGCGGCAGACCGCCGTCCTCCGGCGGCACGCCATGGAGGACCCCCTCACCGGCCTGGGCAACCGGCGCAGCGCGGAGCGGCGGCTGGGCACCCTGCGCCTGGGCGAGGAGCCGCTGTCGCTGGCCGTGGTCGACGTCGACCGCTTCAAGGAGGTCAACGACGACACCTCGCACTCGCACGGCGACGAGGTGCTGCGGCGGGTGGCCGCGCTGCTGCTGGAGCACAGCCGCGCCGGTGACGAGGTGTACCGCTGGGCCGGCGACGAGTTCCTCGTCGTCCTGCCGACGGCGACCGAGAGCCAGGCGCTGGTCGCCATGGAGCGGCTGCGCGCCGCCGTGGCCGGCGCCGACTGGGAGGACCTGCAGCTGACCGAGCCGGTGACCGTGAGCATCGGGGTCGCGACCGCGGCGGGCGCCGGCGAGGAGCCGGTCCCGTGGCGCTCCCTGTTCGACACCGCCGACCTGCACCTGTTCACCGCCAAGCGCAGCGGTCGCAACCGGGTGCGCGCCCCGGGCGGGCAGGCGCCGCACGAGGACGCCTCGTGAGCACGCAGCCCGGATGGGACGGCTGTGACGAAACGGACGACGGTCGTCACAACCGTCGGCGCGCCCCACGAGCGGTGCTCGACTCCGCGGGGGACGACGTGCACAGTGCGCTCGTGCCACCGGGGACCCTGCACCGACGGGTGACCGCTGCGCTGGCGAACTGGCAGCTCGACGACGCCGAGGAGCTGCTCGCCGACGTCGAGACCGACGTCTCCCCCTACGAGGCCTCCGCCCGCGACGACGCGCCGGCCACCCTGGGCCGCGCCTGGGCCGACACGCTGCGCGCCGAGCTGCTGGTGCGGCGGCTGCGGGTCGCCGGGTTCACGCTGGTCGGCGACCCGGTGGAGCCGCCGCACGGCACCGGGAGCCCGCCCGCCCTGGACCTGCACGCCGGGGTGGCCGGGCTCCTCGACGGCCCTCCGACCGGCCCCGGGGCGGGCGAGGACGGCGACCCCCGGGCGGAGTCGGCGTCCCGCGCGGCCCTGGCGATCGCGCTGGTGCGCTCGGCCAAGGCGGCGTTCGACGCCAGCGACGACGACCTGCAGCGCGCGGCCGGCCTGGCCCGGCACGCCCGCATCGAGCTGCTGTCGCGCCGCATCGACGCCGCGATGGACGAGGCGGTGGAGGCCGCCAGCCTGCTGGACGCCGCGCTGCCGCCGTCCCCGCTGCTCATCGACACCCTCGGCACCCTCGCCGCGGTGCTCGCCGACCTCGAGCTCATGCCCCTGGCGCTGGACTACCAGCGGCGGGCGCACGAGGCCGCCGGCGCGGCCGCGGCGACGCCCGGGGTGCTGACCCCCGACGACGGCGGACCCGACGTGCTCGTGGCCCGCACCGCCACCCGGCTCGGCGAGCTGTGCGCCGAGCTGGGCGAGGCGCTGCTGGACGACGGCGTCCCCGAGGCCGCCGAGGCGCACTTCGCCGAGGCACGCGTGCTCGCCGAGCGGGCACTGGCCCTGCTGCCGCCCGAGGCCGCCGAGGCGGTCGTCGCGGCCCAGGTGGTGCACGGCTGGGCGCTGGTGGGTCTCGGCGAGCACACCGCGGCGGCCGCACCGCTGCGCGCCGCCGTCCGCGTGACCTCGGCCGACGGCGACCGCGGCCTCCTGTCGGCCGCGCTGCTGGCCGTGGGCCGCGCGCTGCGCCGCCAGGGCGACGGCCACGGCGCCGACGAGCACCTCGCCCGGGCCCTGGCCACCGCCACCGAGCACGGGCTGCCGCGGCTGCGCCGGGCCGCGCTGCGCGAGCTGTGCACGCTGCACTCGGAGCTGGACGACGCCGGCCGCGCGCTGCCCTACCTGCAGGCCTACCTCGCCGACGAGCTGGACCGGGTCGACGAGCGGCGGACCCGCTGGGTGGAGCTGTTCGGCCGGCGCAAGAGTCTGCTGGAGACCGAGCGCGCCGCCGGGCAGCTGCGCCGGCAGGCCTACGAGGACCCGCTCACCCACCTGCCCAACCGGCGCTACGCCGAGGCGCGGCTGGACGTGCTGCTGTCCTCCGGCGCCGCCCCCGCCCTGGCCGTCGTCGACGTCGACCGCTTCAAGGAGGTCAACGACACCGCCGGGCACTCGACCGGTGACGCGGTGCTGCGCACGGTGGGCGAGCTGCTGATCGCCGGCGTCCGCGACACCGACGAGGTCTGCCGCTGGGCCGGTGACGAGTTCGTCGTCCTGCTGCCCGAGACCACCGCCGAGCAGGCCGAGCGGGCGCTGGAGCGCACCCGTCGCGCCGTCGCCGCCCACGACTGGGCGAGCCTGGGTGTGGAGCTGCCCGTGACCATCAGCGTCGGCATCGCCTCGGCCACCCGCGGCGACGACCGCCGCACCCTGTTCGCCGCCGCCGACGGGGTGCTCTACGACGCCAAGCGCCGCGGCCGCGACCGCGTCGTCCGGCTGTCGGCGAAGACGCAGACCCGCGCCGGCGACCGTCCGCTCGACGCGCTCTCCGGCCCGTCGACGTCGGCTGCGACGCCTGTGACGGACGGGTCCGGAGGGGAGGACACGGCCCCCGCCGGTACCCGGGTGACGACCGTGGCGGCGCCTAGGGTCCCTGCCGTGCAGCCTTCCCCGCTGGACGACCCGGCCGGTGACCCCGGCGGCTTCGCCCCCCTCCTCGTCGAGCCCGTCGACCCGCCGCTGGGTCTGGGCAGCCCGGCCGAGCCCGCCCTCGGCCCGGTCCCGCCGGCCGCGGTGGCGGCTCCCCCGGCCGCGGCGCCGCTGCCGAGCGCCCCGGCCGAACCCGACGTCATCTGGGCCACCGGGCGCAGCACCGAGCAGGTCCTGTCGCTGGTCCGCGAGGCGCGCCGGCACTTCCCCGACCGGCCCGCGGTGGTCGTGCGGGCCACCGCCGAGACCCTGGTCGCGCTGGCCAGCGAGCACGACGCGTACACCACCGTCGACGCCGCGGCGATGTCGGCGGCGGTCGGCCCGCTGCCCGAACCCGCCGGCCGCATCGGCGTCCTCTGCGGCGCCGGCGGTGACCTGCCCGTGGCCGCCGAGGCGGCCTTCGCCGCCCGGGTCACCGGCACCGAGGTGGTGCGGGTGGACGACGTCGGCGGCGGTCGCATCCGGCACGGGCTGCCCGACCGCGCCCTGCTCGACGACGTCGACTGCCTGGTCGTCGTCGCGGGCATGGACGCCTCGCTGGCCGGCGTGGTCGGCGCGACGACCGACGTGCCGGTCGTCGCCGTCCCGACCTCCACCGGGCAGCCCGGCTCGTTCGGCGGGTTCAGCGCGCTCCTGACCATGCTGAACTCGGCGTCGCCCGGCGTCGTGGTGAGCAACATCGACAACGGTCACGCCGCCGGCGTCTTCGCCGCCCGGATCGCCCGCAGGACCCGGCGGTGACACCGTCGCCCCGCCGGGCGACGGCCGCACCCGGGCCCGGCACGGCCTTCGGCCGGGGTGGACCGGTCGCGGGGGCCGGAGGGCTCCGCACCGGGACACGTGCGGCTCCACGCACGAGGGGGACGGCACCTGGCCGCGGTGTGCTCCGGTAGGACGACAGGGTGATCGGGTGGCTCGACCTGGCTGCCGGGGCGTCGGGTGACCTGTTGCTGGGGGCGCTGGTGGACGCCGGGGTGCCGCTCGACGTCCCGGCCGCCGCGGTCGCCGCGCTGCCGGTCGAGCGCGTCGGGCTGAGCACCGAGCAGGTCACCCGGCACGGCCTGGGTGCCACCCGCGTGCACGTGCACGCCCCGCCGTCGGCCGGGCACCGCACCTGGGCCGACGTCCGTGCCCTGCTCGCCGCGGCCGACCTGGCCCCGGCGGTGCGCGAGGGCGCGCTGGCGGTCTTCGAACGGCTGGCCGTCGCCGAGGGACGGGTGCACCGGGTGGCGCCGGAGAGCGTCCACTTCCACGAGGTGGGTGCGCTGGACGCGCTGGCCGACGTCGTCGGCGTGGTCGCCGCGTTCGAGCACCTGGCGCTGGACCGGCTGACCGCCTCCTCCGTCGCCCTGGGCAGCGGCTCGGCCCGCAGCGCGCACGGTGTGGTGCCCGTCCCGGCGCCGGCGGTGCTGGACCTGCTCGCCGGCGTGCCGGTGCACGCCGGCCCCGTGCCGGCCGAGGCCTGCACGCCCACGGGCGCCGCCCTGCTGGCCGCACGGGTGGACGAGTGGACGACGCTGCCGCCGATGCGGGTACACCGCGTGGGCGTCGGCGCGGGCGCCCGCGACCCCGAGCAGCTGCCCAACGTCGTCCGGCTCGTGCTCGGGGAACCGGCGCACCCCACCCCGGCGTCCCCCGTCGTGCTCGAGGCCAACGTCGACGACCTCGACCCGCGGCTGTGGCCCGGCGTGCTGAAGGCGCTGCTGGCCGCCGGGGCCTCCGACGCCTGGCTGACACCGATCCTGATGAAGAAGGGCCGGCCGGCGCACACGCTGTCGGCGCTGTGCCCGCCGGCTGCGGTCGACGCGGTCCGGCGGGCCGTCTTCACCACGACCTCAACGATCGGCCTCCGGGTCGTGCCCGTCGGCAAGGTGGAGCTGGAGCGCGCCACGACGGCGGTCGAGCTGCTCGGCGGCCGCGTCGGGGTCAAGCTCGCTCGCGACCACGGGCGGCTGGTCAACGTCAGCGTGGAGTTCGAGGACGTCGCCGCGCTCGCCCGCGACCGCGGCCTGCCGGTCAAGGAGGTGCTGCGCGCGGCCACCGCCGCCGCCCAGGCCGCCTACCCGTCGGCCTGAGCCGGCGCGCGGGCCCGCAGACCCGCTCCGACCAGGGGGACGACGACGAGGACGACGAGCGCCACCCCGGCCAGGTCGCCCACCGCCCACGCGGCGAACACCGGCAGCGAGGCGATCTCCACACCGAGACCGGCCACCGAGGTGATCGTCGCGCGGTGCGGCCCGGTGATGCGGTGCTGCAGGCGGGCCTCGCCGACCACCAGGACGGCGGTGTACAGGCCGTAGGCCGCGGCCAGCGCCGCCAGCGCCGCCGGCCGCGCCCACAGCGCCGGGACCACCAGGAGCAGCCCCGCGAGGCCGAGCAGCGCCGGCAGCGCACGGTCGGGCAGCCGCTCGGCCCGGCCGGCCAGGGCGCCACCCAGTGCTCCCGCCAGCGCGGTGGCGAGCACCGCGAACGGCACGGCGGCGGTCGGGACGCCCCAGTCGCCGGCCAGCACCGGGAAGTACTCCTCCATCGCGTCCAGGCCACCGAGCAGCGCGACGGCGAGGACGGTGAGCCGCAGGCCCGGACGGCGCAGCGCCTCGACGACCCCCTGCCACAGCGGGACGGTCGCCTCGTCGCCCTCCTCCGCGGCCACGTGCCCGGTCTCGGGGAAACGCAGCGCGAGGGCGGCGGCGGCCAGGCACACGCCCACGCTGGCCCAGCCCACCAGGGGGTAGCCGCCGACGGCGAACAGCGCGCTGGCCGCGAACGCCGTCGGGACCTGCACGAGCAGCTCGGCGGCGGTCATCCAGCCGTTGACGCGGGCGTACGTGCCGGCCGCGCCCACCGCGGCCAGCCCCTCGTACACCAGCGCCTCGGCCGCGCCGGACACCAGCGCGGAGGACGCCCCCCACAGCACGAACCCGACGGCGAAGGCCGCGGTGGCGGGGGCGGCGGTCCACACCACGAAGCCGGCCGCCTGGAGCACGCCGCCGGCCACGACGACGCCGCGGCGCGACCACCGGTCGGCCAGGATGCCCGCCGGGACCTCGGTGAGCAGGCCGCTGACCGACCAGACGGCGAACAGCGCGGAGACCTGCGCTCCGGAGAGCCCCGTGTCGAGGAACAGGAGCGCGTAGAGCGGGTAGTAGGGCACCAGCTCCGACAGTGCGGCCCAGCCCACGGCCAGCCGCGCGACGGGCCGTGCCGCAGGGGGCAGGGAGGCCGTGGACCGGCGTCAACGGAACGGCATGCCGCGGACCGTAGCGCGGCGCCGGCCCGCCCGCACCGGGTCCGCCGGGCCCTCGGTTAGGCTCTGCGGTCGAGAAGGGGAGTAGCCCCCCGTCCGCTGGTCGACATGCTGGCGCGCCACCCCGGTGGCCGCCCGGTCAGCGGGCCCACGCCTGCGCGTGGGTGGGCGAGACCTTCGACCGGAGCAGTCCCGCACTGCCGGTCGGAGGCTGCCCGCACCCGCCCGGCAGTGCCGAGCGGAAAGAGAGTCCCCGTGCTGTCCCTGACGGTCATCGCGACCGCGTTCGCCCTCGTCCTGCCCGTCGAGCTGCCGGACAAGACCCTGTTCGCCAGCCTGGTGCTGGCCACCCGGTTCGCCCCCCTGCCGGTCTTCGTCGGCGTCGGGACGGCGTTCGGGCTCCAGGTGGCCATCGCCGTCACCGCCGGGAGCCTGCTCTCACTCCTCCCCCAGGCGCTGGTCAGCGGTGTGGTCGCGGTGCTGTTCCTGGTCGGCGCCGTCCTGCTGTGGCGCAGCGCGCGCAGCGGGCCGGAGGACGCCGGGGAGGCGGCCGAGAGGCGCGAGCAGACATCGTTCCTGCGGGCGGCGTCGATCTCCTTCGGGGTGCTGTTCGCCGCCGAGTGGGGCGACCTGTCCCAGCTGGCCACGGCCGGGCTCGCCGCCCGCCTCGACGACCCCGTGTCGGTGTTCGTCGGCGCCTGGGCCGCGCTGCTCACCGTCTCCGGGCTCGCGGTGTTCCTCGGCAAGAAGCTGGCCGACCGCCTCCCGGTCGCGCTCATCCGGCGGGTGGCGGCCGCACTGTTCCTGGTCTTCGCCGTCGTGGCCGCCGTCGAGACGGTGCGCATCCTCACCTCCTGATCCGAGACCACCCCGTCCGGGGGAGCCCCGCTCAACCGGACCGGGGGTGGCGTCGATGGGGCAGCAGGACGAGCCGAGGCGCCGTCCTGCGTCAGCACGACACCCGAGGAGCCGTGGGACCCGTGACCGAGCCGGCGGACGGACGCGCCGCAGACCGCGCCGCGCTGTTGCGCGAGCTGGAGGTCCTCGGCGTCCGCCGCGACCCCGAGGTGGACGGCGTGGTCCGGGTGGCCGCCGCGGTCACGGACGTGCCGTACGCGACGGTGCACCTGCTCGGCGGGGACGACCAGCACCAGCTGTCCCCGCACGGGTTCCCCGGTGGCGTCTCGACGCGGGACACCTCGATCAGTGCCGAGCTGGCCGGGTGGGCGCCGGGCGTCCACGCCTTCGAGGACCTCGCCGCGGACCCCCGCTTCGCCGGCAACCCGTGGGTGGACGGCCGCCGGAGCCGGATCCGCGGGTACGCCAGCGCGCACCTGGTCATCGACGGCGTCACCGTCGGGACGCTGGCCGTGATGGACGAGCGGCCGCACCGCTTCACCGACGACGAGCGCGACCGCCTCGGGGACCTCGCCGACGTGATCGTCGCGATCCTCGAGCGCCGCCGCGTCGTCCGTCAGCTGGCCGACGTCGCCGCGGCCACCACCATCGCCCGCCGGGAGGCCGAGCAGGCGCACGCCGAGCTGGTCCGCTCCGAGGCGTTCGTCCGGGCGCTGCTCGAGGCGCTCCCCGTCGGCGTCGTCGCCGCCGACGCCGACGGCCGGGTGGTCGCGTTCAACGAGGTCAGCCGGGAGTGGCACGGGGTGGACGCCGACCCCCGGATCGACGTCGCCGACCTCCCCCCCGCCTTCTCCCTCACCGAGCCCGACGGGCGTCCGCTGGCCCCGCACCGCGTCCCGCTCACCCGGGTGTTCAGCGAGGGCCGGATCGCGCACGTGGAGCTGGGGATCGCGCCGGCCGGGGGCGCCGTGCGCCGGGTGGTGGCGTCGGGCACGTCCATCCGGGACGACGACGGGACGCTGCTCGGTGCGGTCGTCGCGCTGGCCGACGTCACGGCTCAGCGCGAGCTGGAGCAGGCACTGCGGGCGGCGGCGCTGCACGACCCCCTCACCGGCCTGCCCAACCGCGCGCTGCTGATGGACCGGCTGGGCCAGCTCCTCGAGCCCACGCGGCGGGCAGCGGAGCCGCTCACGGTCCTGTTCTGCGACCTCGACGGCTTCAAGCCGGTCAACGACACCGCGGGCCACGCCGTCGGCGACGAGGTGCTGGTCCAGGCGGCCGGCCGGCTGCAGGCGGCGGTGCGCCCCGGCGACACCGTGGCGCGTCTGGGCGGCGACGAGTTCGTCGTGCTCTGCCCCGGGCTGGACCGTCCCGGCGCGGCACGGTCGGTGGCCGACCGGGTGACGGCGGCCTTCGACGCGCCCCTGACCGACGCCCGCGGCGGGGAGCACCGCGTCGGCGTGAGCGTGGGGACCCGGGTCTGCGACCGTGGGGACACCCCGGAGTCGGCGCTGGGTGCCGCCGACGCCGACATGTACCGCGTCAAGAGCGCCCGGCGCTCAGCCGGCGCCGTCCCCGCCTGAGGCGACCGGCGCCACCAGGGCCGGGCGGCAGACCGGCGCGGTGGTGAGGGAGCCGGCACGCGGGCGGCCGGGGTCGGTGGGGGCACAAAGCCACTCCACGCGCGTCGAGGGCGGCCCTAACCTCCGGCTCACGAGCTGTGGAGGAGGCTGCCGTGCCCATCATCCCCGACCTGCCGTGGAAGGCCGATGCCGTCGGTGACGGCCCAGGCGTCGTCGTGCTCACCCAGCTGCACCTGCGTCGCTTCCGCGACGTCCCCGCCTTCCTGCGGGACTCGCTGGCGATCCGGCAGCAGGCCATGCGCTCCCCCGGGGCGCGCTCTCTGTTCCTCCGGGCCCGGCCCCTGGCCCGCCACTTCACCACCGTGTCGTGGTGGGACGACCAGGCCGCGATGGTGGCCTTCGTCCGGACCGACCCGCACCGGTCGGCGATGCGGCGCTGGGGTCCGGGGATGAGGGAGTTCAGCAACCGGTCGTTCCCGGGCACCGAGGGCGTCGTCCCCACCGTGGCGGCGGCCGAGGCCCAGCCGGCCTGACCGGCAGTCCGGCCGGGGCCCGCGCCCCGCCCACGACCGGTCCGGTCGGCGGGGCCCGGACGGCTCAGCGCAGGGTCGGGAGCCAGTCGGCCAGCGCCCGGCCGATCTCGTGCGGGGAGTCCTCGGGCACGAAGTGCGCCCCGGGCACGGTCACCTCGGTCAGCGCCGCCCACTTCCGCACGAAGGCGCGGGGTCGGCCGACCAGCAGGAAACCCGGGTCGGCGTTGAGGAACAGCTTGGGCACGTCGCTGGTGCGCAGCCACTGCCCGTACCGGGCGACGACGTCGCGCACCTTGGGGGGCACGTTCTCGATCGGGATCTGACGGGGCCACTCCAGGGTCGGCCAGCGCTCCTCGGGGCTGCGGAACGGCTCCCGGTAGCGCTCGTGTGCCTCGGGGCTCAGCCCGCGGGCGACCGAGGCCGGCAGGAGCCGCTCCACGAACACGTTCTTCTCGAGCACGGCCGCCGGTCCGTCCGGCCCGCGCATCGTGCGGAAGATGTTCCGGGCCGGGGCCGGCCAGTCCGCCCAGGTCAGCGGGGTGACGATCGCCTCGGTGAAGGCCAGGGCGCGGACGGCGCCGGGGTGCCGGTGCGCCCAGTCGAAGCCGAGGGCCGACCCCCAGTCGTGCGCCACGATGGTGACCCGCTCGGTCGCGCCGACCGCGTCGAGGAAGCGCTCCAGGAAGCCGGCGTGGGCGGCGAAGGAGTAGCTGCCCGGCCCGGGGTCGGGCAGCTTGTCCGACTCCCCCATGCCGATGAGGTCGGGAGCCAGGCAGCGGCCCAGGTGCTGCACGTGCGGGAGGACGTTGCGCCAGAGGTAGGACGACGTCGGGTTGCCGTGCAGGAAGACGATCGGATCACCCTCCCCCACCTCGACGTAGGCCATCTGGAGGTTGCCGTCGGCCCGCCGGTCCACCCGCACGCGCTTGCGGGGGAAGGGGTCCTCGGGGGAGACGTCGTCGACGGCCATGCCTGCGATCCTCACCCATCCCCCGGAGGGACACCCGTCGGGCCGGTCGCACCGCCGGCGGCCTGCCGCGCGGCCGCACCGCGGGCGGCCTGCCGCGCGGCCGCCTCGATGCGGTCGCGGAAGGCCGCCCACTCCGCGTCGCTGCGCTCGGGGAGGTTCGCGTCGGCCGCGCTCATGCCGGCCACGCCGTCGATGGACTCCCGGACGACGTCGGCGTGCCCGGCGTGCCGCGCGACCTCGACGCACGTGTGCACCAGGAGGGTGTGCAGCGTCGGGTGACGGCGCTCCTGCGGCCACCACGGCACCTCGCCGACGGCGTCCAGGGGCAGCGCCTCGATGGTGGCGTCGGCGTGCGCGGCGGAGAACCGGTACAGCTCCACGACGTCCTCACGGAGCTCACCGGCGGGCACCCACATGTCGGCGTCGTCCTCGGCGCCGTCGCCCTCCCACGGGGAGGTGACGCCGCTCGGCCGGCCGAGCACCTCGCCGAAGTAGCCGAGCTGCACGTACGCCACGTGCTCGACCAGGCCGAGCAGGTTCGTGCCGGTGCGCGTCATGGGCCGGCGGACCGAGTACTCGTCGAGACCGTCGAGCTTGCCGAGCAGGTCTGCCCGGCGCCGCCGCAGGTAGGAGTGCAGCGTCGCCTTCTCGTCCATGGCCGCGCACCCTGCCGCAGACAGGACCCGCCTGCCCCCCGTGCCTCGCCGGCTCGGCGCGGGCCCCTGCAGGCGGGCCGGGATCGCGCTTGACCCTGACGCGACGTCAGGCTGTGCACTCGTCCCCGTCGGAGAGAGGAGGGACCGTGAACGTGGGAGAGGTGGCCGGCCTGGCCGGTGTCACGGTGCGCACGCTGCACCACTACGACCGGATCGGGCTGGTCTCGCCGTCCGGGCGGACGGCGGCGGGGTACCGCCAGTACTCGCCGGCCGACCTGGACCGGCTGCACTCGGTGCTGCTCTACCGCGACCTCGGTTTCCCCCTCGAGGAGATCGCGACCCTGCTGGACGACCCGTCGGCCGATCCCGCCGTGCACCTGCGGCGACAGCACCGCCTGCTGCAGGACCGGCTGGAGCGGACCCGGGCCATGGTCGCGGCCGTGGAGAAGGAGATGGAGGCGAGAGCCGTGGGGATCGACCTGACCCCCGAGGAGAAGTTCGAGCTGTTCGGCGACTGGCTGCCCGAGGAGTACGAGGCCGAGGCCGAGCAGAGGTGGGGCGACACGGAGGCGTGGGCCCAGTCGCAGCGGCGGACCCGCGCCTACACCAAGGACGACTGGGTCCGGGTCAAGGCCGAGGGGGAGGACGTCGAGTCGCGGTTCGCGACCGCGCTGCGCGACGGCGTCCCTGCCGACTCCGCGACGGCGATGGACCTCGCCGAGGAGCACCGGCAGCAGATCAGCCGGAACTTCTACGACTGCACGTACGAGATCCATGCCGGGCTCGGCCGCATGTACGTGGAGGACGAGCGGTTCACCGCGCACTACGAGCGGATCGCGCCGGGGCTGGCGCAGTACGTCAGCGACGCGATCCGGGCCAACGCCGCCCACCGAGGAGCCTGAGGCCGGCGCTCCGGTGCGTTCCACGTGCAACCGGGCACCTGGAGGACCCGGAGCACGAGGGGCGCCCCGGGAGGGGCAGGGACGGCCCCGTCCCTGCCCCTCCCGGGTGGTCAGACGCGGACGAGCAGCTCGCCGTGCAGCATGCCGAGCCAGCCGTCGTCCGCGGCGGCCCAGCGCAGCCAGGCCGCGGCGATCTCCTGGAGGTCGCCCGGCGTGGCCAGGCCGTAGGCCACCGCCTGCTCGGCGAAGGCCGACGCCGTCGCGCGCCCGGCCCACGAGGTGCCCCACCACTCCCGCTCCGCCGGGGCGGCGAAACACCAGGAGCTGGTCGTGGCCGTGACGTCGCGCAGCCCGGCGGCGTGCGCCCAGGCCAGCAACCGGCGCCCGGCGTCGGGCTCGGCGTCGTTGCGCCGGGCCACCTGCTGGTACAGCGCCAGCCACCGGTCCAGGCCCGGGTCGGCCGGGTACCAGGCGGTGACGGCGTAGTCGACGTCCCGGACGGCGACCACCCCGCCCGGCCGGCAGACCCGGGCCATCTCCCGCAGCGCGGCGACCGGGTCGGTGAGGTGCTGCAGCACCTGGTGGGCGTGGACGACGTCGAAGGACCCGTCCGCCGCGTCGACGGCGTAGACGTCGCCGACCGCGAAGGTCACGTCGACGCCCGCCGCGGCGGCCGCCGCCCGGGCCTCCCCGAGCGGCGCGGGTGAGAGGTCGAGCCCGAGGACCCGGCCCGGGGCGACGCGCGCGGCGAGGTCGACGGTGATCGTGCCCGGACCGCAGCCGACGTCGAGCAGGTCCAGCCCCGGGCGCAGGTGCGAGAGGAGGTAGCCGGCCGAGTTCTCCGCCGTCCGCCAGCGGTGGGACTGCAGGACCGGTTCGGCGTGCCCGTGCGTGTAGGTGTCCACCCCGGCAGCCTGCACCTCGTGCCCACAGGGTGGAACAGCGTTCTCGCAGAATGGGACACCGACGTCGTCCGGCCGTGGTCGTCGGGAGGCTGGTCCCCATGACTGCCCTGCGCGCACTGCTCCGCGACCAGACGGTCCAGCGCGGGGTCCGGGCGGCCGTCGCGGCCGGGCTGGCGTGGCAGGTCGCCGTCCTGCTGCCGTCCGACCTCGCCGAGTACGCGTACTACGCGCCGCTCGGCGCCATCATCGCCGTCCACCCCACCATCGCCGACGCCGCGAGCGCCTCGTGGCGCACGGTGCTGGCCATCCTGCTCGGCCTCGGCCTCGCGGTCGCCGTCCACGAGCTGACGGCCGGGCTGCCGGAGGCCCTCGTCCTGGCCCTCCTGGTGGCCCTGGCCGTCGGCCTGGAACGCTGGTCGCTGCTCGGCTCGAACGCGAGCTGGGTGAGCGTGGCCGCCGTCTTCATGCTCACCGTCGGCGCCGGGGACCCGGCCGACTTCGTCGCGGCGTACGCCGGGCTGGTGCTGCTCGGGGCGGCCGTCGGGGTGCTGGTCACCGCCCTGTTCCCGCCGCTGAACCTCACGCCGGCCCGGCGCGCGGTCGACGCCACCCGCGCCCTCCTCGCCGAGCACCTCTCCGCCACCGCCGCCGAGCTGCGGGCGGGCCGGTCCCCGACGCTGGAGGAGGAGCTGCGGCGGGCCACCGCCCGCGACGCCGTCCTCGGCCGGATGCGCGAGGCCGCGCGGACGGTCGAGCGGGCGCAGCGGGCCAACGCGCGGGCCCGCCGCTGGCAGGACGCGAGGATGCGCATCCAGGAGCAGGCCCGGGCGCTGGAGCGCGTCGCCGTCCTCCTCGACGACGTCACCGTCCTGCTGGCCGAGTACGAGCCGCACCGCCGTGGGGGCGAGCGCCCGGACCTGGGCACCGCGGTGCGGATCGCCGACGCACTCGAGGGGGTCGCCGGCGTCATCCGGACGCCGTACCACGCCGTGGACGCGACCCGGCCCGACGAGCGCGACCGCCAGGTCCGGGTCGCCGACGACGCGCTGGCCGCCCTGGTCGACCGGCTGCGGGCCACCACCCTCGACGAGGACCCCGGGTTGCTCCCGCTCAGCGCGGTGGCGGTCGGGGTGGAGCGGGCACTGACCGTGCTCGACGCCCTGCACGGCGAGGAGCGGGCGGCCTGACTGCGACCAGACTCACGTCCCCGCGTCGGCGCCGGGACCGGCGCGGCGGTCATCCTGGGTGCCCGTGGACACCCTGCTCGCGCTGCTCCGCCGTCCGGCCGTCCAGCGGGGTGTCCGGGCGGCGGTCGCCGCGGGTCTGGCCTGGCAGGTCGCCGTCCTGCTGCCGCCGATGCTGTCGGACCACGCGTACTACGCCCCTCTCGGTGCGGTCATCGCCGTCCACCCCACGATCGCCGACTCGGCCAGCGCCGCGTGGCGCAGCGTGCTGGCGATCCTCACCGGCTTCGGGCTCGCCGTCGCGGTCTACGAGCTCACCCGGGCGGTGCCCAACGCCCTGACCATCGCGCTCATCGTGGCGCTCGCGATCGCCGTCGAGCAGTGGGGCCTGTGGCGGGAGCAGGCCGGCTGGGTCAGCTTCGCCGCCGTCCTCATGATCACCGTGGGTCTCGACGACCCCGGCGCCTACGTGCTGCGCTACGCCGGGCTGACGCTGCTGGGCGCCGCGATCGGCGTGCTGGTCACCACCGTGCTGTTCCCGCCGCTGCAGCTGACCGGCGCCGTGCAGCAGATCGGCCGGACCCGCGCCGTCCTCGCCGCGCACCTCCACGACATCGCCGCGACGCTGCGCGAGGGCCGGGTGCCCGACGCCGCCGAGTGGGCCGCCCGCGCCGGGCGGCTGGACCGGGAACTCGACCGCATGCGGGCGGCCGAGGCGCGGGTCGAGCGCTCCCGCCGGGCCAACCCGCGGGCCCGGCGCTGGCGGGGCAGGGCCACCGGCATCCGCGACGAGTCCCGCGCGGTCGACCGCGTCGCCGTCCTCGTCGACGACCTCACCTCCCTCGTGGTGGAGTTCCAGCCGCACCGCCGGGGAGTCGACCTCGTCGACGCCGGCACCGGCTGGGTGCTCGCCGACGCCCTCGACGGCCTGGCCGCCGTCGTGCGCACGCCGCACCACGGCTCCGACGGGACGACCCCGGACCAGCGCGACGCCGCCATCGCCACCGCCACGGCCGCCCTCGACCGGCTGGTCGGCCTGCTGCGCACCGCGACGGTCTCCGACGACGAGGGCTTCTTCGCCCTGGGCGCGGTCGCGGTCGGCGTCCGGCGCGGACTGCTGGCCCTCGACGCCCCCCTCCGGCAGCAACCGGTCGCCTGAGGGGGGCGCCGTCCCCCTCCGCTCGGGGCGGACGACGCGACGGGGCGCGGGAGCGGTGGTCCCGCCCTGCTACAGCTCCTCGGCGAGCACCCGCGCGGCCACCGGGACCGCGCGCTCGCGGTCGGCCGGCACCAGACCGATCCGCACCCGCCGGTCCAGCAGGTCGGCGACGGTCCGCGCGCCCTCGGCGCGGACGGCGAACCGCAGCTCGCCCACCGTCTCGGGCCGCCCCTCCACCACGGGCTCGTCGCCCAGTCCGGCCACGACCGGGGCCTCGGTGCCGTACCGCGCCACCAGCCGCCGCGGCGCCTCGACGCGCTCCAGGGCCCGCCGAGGCGCGGCGCCGACCAGCGGCAGGCGCGCGGTGCACGACCGGCGGTCACCGCGGCCCAGCCGCGTGACCACGGCGTCGACGGCCTGCTCGGCCATCGCGCGGTAGGTGGTGAGCTTGCCACCCACCAGGGTGAGGACCGGTCCGTCCCACCGCAGCAGGTGCCGGCGGGAGAGGTCGGCGGTCGCGTCTCCGGGTCCGGTGCCGGCCGACGTGGGCAGCACCAGCGGCCGCAGCCCGGCGTAGGCGCCCACGACGTCGGCGCGGGTCAGCGGCTCGGCGAGCACCTCGTTCACCGTCTCCAGCAACTGGGTCACCTCGGCGTCGCCGGGCACCGGGTCCTCGTCGCCGACCGGGCCGGGCACCGGCTCGTCGGTCAGGCCCAGGTACACCAGACCGCCGGGCTGGGGCAGCGCGAAGACGTACCGCGACCGCGACCCCGTCAGCGGCACCGTGAGCGCCGCCGACGGCGAGCCCAGCCGCGCCGCCGGCACCACCAGGTGCGAGCCGCGCGAGGGCACCAGCCGCACCCCGGGTGCCAGCCGTTGCGCCCAGACGCCGGTCGCGTTGACGACCACACCGGCGCGCAGCGACAGCGCCTCGCCGTCGTCGGTCTCCACGTGCACGTCGGCGCCGTCGACGGCCCGGACCGCCGCGCCGGTCAGCACCCGCGCCCCGCACTCCGCCGCCGTCCGGGCCAGCGCCACCACCAGCCGGGCGTCGTCGCTGAGCCGGCCGTCCCAGAACACCAGTCCGCCCCGCCGCCCGCGGACCCCCGGGGTCAGCCGGGCCACCTCGGCGGCGTCCACCCGGCAGGTGCCGGGCAGCGAGCGGCGGCCACCGGGCACCGACGCCCGGACGGCGTCCCCCAGCCGCCCGCCGAGACCGGCCAGCGCGCTGACGCCGCGCCCGGCGACGTCGGGGACGAGGAAGGCGAGCGGGTGCACCAGGTGCGGTGCGGTCGCCCCCATGAGCACGGCGCGCTCGCGGGCGCTCTCCCGCGCCAGGGCGAGCTCGCCGTGCGCCAGGTAGCGCAGGCCGCCGTGCACCAGCTTCGACGACCACCGGCTGGTTCCCGCGGCGAGGTCGGTGCGCTCCAGCAGCGCGACCGAGAGCCCCCGGGCGGCGGCGTCCAGGGCCACGCCCGTGCCGGTGACCCCACCGCCGACGACCACCACGTCGACCGAACCACCGGCCACGGCGTCGAGGTCGGTGGCCCGCCGTGAGGCGGAGAGCACACCGGCGCCGTCGGCAGGTCCCCCGCGCAGCACCCGGCAGACTGTAGCCGTGCCCGGACAGCCCGAACTGACGATCCAGGGCTGGGGTGCCCCCACCAGCCCCCGCGACGCGACGGTGGCCGCCGCAGGGGAGGGCGACGACGGCACCCTCGAGCTCGCCCCGTTCCCGCCGCTGGCCGAGGTGCTGCCCAAGGCGGCGCGCAAGCACCTGGCGAGGGAGCTCGGCTGGACACCGCGGCCCACGCCGCCGGTCGCCGTCCGGGAGATCCGGCTGGCGCCGTCCCGGCTGGCCGAGGAGTGCCGGCTGCGCCTGGTCGGACTGCTCGGCGAGGAGCACGTCCGCACCGACCGCGACAGCCGGCTGCGGCACGCCGGCGGCAAGAGCTACCTGGACCTGCTGCGGCGGCGCGAGGGGGACGCCTCCGACGCCCCGGACGCCGTCGTCACCCCCGGCAGCACCGGCGAGACCGCCGCGCTGCTGGCGCTGTGCAGCGAGATGGGCGTGGTCGTGGTGCCCTTCGGCGGCGGCACCAGCGTCGTCGGCGGGCTCTCGGGCATCGACGCCGACGACCGGCCGTCGATCTCGGTCGACCTCGGCCGGATGGCGGGGGTGATCGACCTCGACGTGCCGTCCTCCCTGGTGACCGTGGGCCCCGGTATGCGCGGGCCGGCGCTGGAGGAGCACCTCGGCACGCACGGGCTCACCCTCGGCCACTTCCCGCAGAGCTGGGAGTTCGCCTCCCTCGGCGGGTACGCGGCCACCCGCTCGGCAGGGCAGGCCTCCACGGGCCTGGGCCGGTTCGACGACCTCGTGGCCGGGCTGACACTGGCCACGCCGACGGGGGTGCTGGAGCTGGGACGTCCGCCGGCGTCGGCCGCGGGACCGGACCTGCTGGGCCTGGCGCTGGGCTCGGAGGGGGCGCTGGGCGTCATCACCGAGCTGCGGCTGCGGGTGCGGCCCCGGACGCGCGCCGGGTCGTACGAGGGCTGGTCGTTCCGGTCCTGGGCGGCGGGGCTGGCCGGGCTCCAGCGGCTGGCGCGGCACGACCTGCTCCCCGACGTCGTCCGGCTGTCCGACCCCGACGAGACCCGCGCCACCCTGCTCATGAGCGGCGGTGCCGGCGCGCGGACCCTGCGCGGCTCGCTGCGCGCCCGGCGGCACGGCGAGGGCTGCCTGCTCGTGGTCGGCTGGGAGGGCCCGCCGCAGCTGGCGCGGGCGCGCCGGCGGGCCGCGGCGTCGGTGCTGCGCGACGGCGGGGCGATCCGCGTGGGCCGGCGGGTCGGGGAGTCCTGGCGCAGGCACCGGTTCGGCGCGCCCTACCTGCGCGACTCGCTGATGGACGCCGGCCTGCTGGTCGAGACGCTGGAGACCGCGGCCACCTGGACGGCGCTGCCCGGGGTCTACGACGCCGTCCGGGGGGCCCTGCGCGAGTCGCTGGGCCGCCGGGGCCGGACGCCGCTGGTGCTCAGCCACGTCTCGCACGGCTACCCCACCGGCGCCTCGCTGTACGTCACCGTGCTCGCCGACCGCGACGACGACCTGCCGATCCAGCAGTGGCTGGTGGCCAAGCGGGCCGCGACCGACGCGCTGGTGACCGCCGGTGGCACCCTTACCCACCACCACGCGGTCGGGGCCGACCACCGCCCGTGGCTGGAGCGCGAGATCGGCCCGCTCGGCGTCGACGTGTTGCGGGCGGTCAAGCAGCGGCTGGACCCGCGGGGCGTGTGCAACCCCGGCGTCCTCCTGCCCGACTGAGGGAGGCCGCCGTTCCGGGGACGGCGCCGTCAGGGGCGGCCGGCGGGCTCCTCACCGGCCGGCTCGCCGCCGTCGGCGGGAGCGTGGACGGGGTGGCCGTCCCACCCGGGCACGGGCGGCCGGCGGCGGCGGAGGTGCCTGGGGAGGCGGCGGGGCCAGGAGTCCTGGTCCCGCCGCCGCTCGTCGTCGTCCTCGTCAGCCACGGGGGTCGAGCGCGTGCCCGGAGCTGAAGACGCCCGCGGGGTCGACCTCCTGCTTGAGGGCGAGCAGCCGCTCGGCCACCGCCGGCGGGTAGGCCGCGGCCACCTCGGCGGGGCCGGCGACGTCGCCCAGGAAGTTGACCATGCACCCGGGCGCCGCCCAGGGCCGCAGCGCGGCGAGCACCCCCCGGCCGACGTGCGGCAGGACGTCGGCCAGCTCGGGCACCGCCGGGCCGAGGACCATGACCGACCAGGCGGCGTCGCGGCCGGCCACGGCGTTGGGTGATCGCGGCTGGCGGGCCAGGGCACCCCCCAGCAGCCGGAGCTCGGCCATGACCAGCGGCACCTCGACCCGGGGGCCGGCGGCGGCGAGGAACGCGTCGACGGTCTCCTCGGTGAGCTCGGCCAGCAGCATGCCCTTCTCCCACCCGGGCATGGGGTCCTCCGGGTCCATGTGGACGGCGTCCATCTCGGTGGTCAGCAGCGGGCCGATGAAGCCGAGCACGATCCGGCCGGCCGCCTTCATCGGCTCCACCAGCCGCTCCCCCTCGGCGGGGTCGTCGCCGCAGTAGGCGTAGCGCAGGTGGACGACGGTCTGCCCGCGCAGCGGCTCGGGCAGGTCCGGCAGCGGCGGCAGCCGCAGGACGGCGATCGAGGTGCCGACCTCCTCGGGCAGCGTCGGCGCCCAGGTGCGGAAGGCGTGCAGGACGGCGGCGGCGTCCTCGGCGGCGAAGAAGATGCCCCCGCCGACGAGGGAGCTCACGGGCACCAGCTCGAACTCCAGCGAGGTCACGATGCCGAAGTTGCCCTTGCCGCCGCGCACGGCCCAGAACAGCTCGGGCTCGGTCTCGGCGCAGACGGTGCGCAGCGTGCCGTCGGCGGTGACGATGTCGAAGGAGACCACGGTGTCGGCGGCGAAGCCGTACCTGCGGCCGAGCGACCCCATCCCGCCGCCGAGGGTGTAGCCGACCACCCCGACGTCGGACGACGAGCCGCACAGGCCGGTCAGCCCGTGCTCGGCCGCGGCGGCCAGGACCCTCTCCCACTTCACGCCCGCCTCCACCCGGGCGGTGCGGCGGACCGGGTCGACGGTGACGCCCTGCATGCGTCGGGTGGAGACGAACACGGTGCCGGCGGCGTTGCGCACCGGCCCGTGCCCGGTGGCCTGGACGGCGACCGGCAGGTGGTGCGCGGCCGCCCAGGAGACGGCGGCGGCGACGTCGGCGGCGCAGGTGGCCCCCACCGCGACCGCCGGGGTGTGCCGCACGGCGAGGTTCCAGGCGGCGACCTCGGCGGCGATGCCCTCGTCTCCGGCGGCGTAGACGGGGCCGTGGACGCGGCTGCGCAGCGCGTCGACGTCGGCAGCCGGGACGGCGGCCGGCAGCAGCGGGTCGGTGGCGGGGCGCGGTGCGGGGACGGTCGCGGGGCGGGCCTCGGTGACGCTCATGGCGGGGTTCCTCGGAGGGCGGTGGCGGCGGTGCCGCGGGTCGGGATCTGACGGGCCCGACCCTCGCGGCGCGGACTTGCCGGGCACTTGCAGCCGGCTTGGGTGGCGACTTGCACCGCTGCGCGCGGCCGGAGGGGTCCCGCTCCCGGCTGGGACCTGGGAGGATCCCGCCCCGTGCGCTACCGCGTCCTCGGGCCGCTCGAGGTCACGGGTCCCGACGGTCGGCCGCTGGACGTGGGTGGCGCCAAGCCGAGGGCGCTGCTGACGCTGCTGCTGGCCGAGCCCGGTCGCGCGGTGGCCGTCGACCGCATCGTCGCGACGCTGTGGGGGGACGACCCCCCGCCCACCGTCACGGGCACCCTGCAGGCCTACGTCTCCCACCTGCGGCGGGTGCTCGAACCCGACCGCGGCCCGCGTGAGGCCCCGACGGTGCTGCTCACCCGCCCACCGGGGTACCTGCTGCAGGTCGACGCCGCCGGTCTGGACAGCCTGCGCTTCGCCCAGCTCGTCGACGAGGGCGACCGGGCGGTGGACGGCGGCGACCCCGCACGCGGCGTGGCCCTGCTGGACCAGGCCCTCCAGCTGTGGCGGGGCCAGCCCCTGGCGGAGCTGGGCGACCAGCCGGCCGCGGCCACCGACCGGCTGCGGCTGACCGAGCTGCACGTGCGGGCCCGCGAGCGTCGCGGCGACGCGCTGCTGGCGATGGGCCGCGCCGACTCCGCCGTCACCGACCTGCAGCACCTCGTCGCCGAGCACCCGTTGCGCGAGCGGCTGTGGGCCCGGCTGGTCACCTCCCTCTACGCCGCGGACCGGCAGGCCGACGCGCTCGACGCGCTGCGCCGGTGCACCGGGCTGCTCCGCGACGAGCTGGGCATCGACCCGGGACCGGAGCTGCGCGACCTGGAGCGGGCGGTGCTCCGGCAGGACCCGAAGCTCACCGACCGGCTGCCCCGCCCGGTGCTGTCGGTCGTCCCGCCGCCGGCCCCCGTGCCGCCGGTGGCCCCGGGCAGCGAGGCCCTCGTCGGCCGGACGGCGGAGCTGGCCCACCTGCGGGCGGTCTCCGAGCAGGCGGCGGCGGGGCGACCCGGCATCGTGGTCCTCGGCGGGGAGGCCGGCATCGGCAAGACCCGGCTGGCCGAGGCCGCGGCCGACGCCGGGCGGGCGGCCGGGTGGTCGGTGGCGTGGAGCCGCTGCGCCGACGACGCGGGCGCCCCGGCGCTGTGGCCGTGGACGCAGGTGCTCGAGCAGCTCGGCCAGGAGCCGCTGACCCCACTGCCCGACGACGCCGGTGCCGACGCCGACGCGGCCCGCTTCGGGCTGTTCCAGGACCTGCGGGCCCGCCTCGCCGCCGCGGCCGGCCGCCCCGTGCTCGTCGTCCTCGACGACCTGCAGGGCGCGGACACGACGTCGGTGCAGCTGCTGGGCCTGCTGGCCCGTCACCTGCCGCGGGTGCCGCTGATGCTGATCGTCACCGTCCGCTCGGTCGGCGAGGACCTCCCGCCGGCGGTGGTCGACTGCCTGGCCCGGCTCAACCGGGAGCCGGCGGCCAGCCGGATCCTGCTGTCGGGGCTGGACACCGAGGACGTCGGGTTGCTGATGGCCGGCCAGCTGGGTGCGGTGGGCGGGCGGTCGCTGGCCGGCGCCGTGCACGACCGCACCGCCGGCAACCCGTTCTTCGTCGTCGAGCTCGCCCGCTGGATGATGGGTGCCCACGACCTGCACCTGGACCGTGTGCCGGTGCCGCCGTCGATCGGTGAGGTGCTGCGCCACCGGCTGGAGCGGCTGCCGGCCGGCACCCGGGAGGTGCTCGAGCTCGCCGCCGTGGCCGGGCGCGAGGTGGGGCTGGACCTGCTGGAGGCCTCCGGCACCCCGGCCGAGGAGGCGCTGGCGGCGCTGGACTCGGCGACGGCCTCCGGGCTGGTCGTCGAGGGCAGCCGGCCCTGGAGCTGGCGGTTCACCCACGCCCTCGTGCAGGAGGTGCTGTACGCGGACCTGCCGCGGCTGCGCCGGGCCCGCCTGCACGCCCGGGTGGCCGCCGCGCTGGAGCGGCGCACCACCGGCGGCCGGGCCGACGACGCGCTGGTCGAGCGGCTGGCCCACCACTTCGTCGAGGCGGTGCCGCTGGCCGGTCCGGGGCCGGCGCTGCGCTACTCGACCGCCGCCGCGCAGGCGGCCCGGGAGCGGCTGGCGCACGGCGAGGCCGCCGCGCACGTGCGGCGGGCCCTGTCGCTGCTCGACCCGGCCGGACCCGGCGCCGCCCGCACCCGTCACGACCTGCTCACCGCGCTCGGCAACGACCTCCTGCGCAGCGGCGAGCGCACCGAGGCCCGCGAGGTCGTCGCCGAGGCGATCGCGGTGGCCCGGGAGCTCGGTGACCGCCGCTGCCTCCTGGAGTCCGCGGCCGTGTGGGGCTCGCCGACGCTGTGGAACTGGCGGCCGCACGGCGTCGTCGACCACGAGATGGTCACCCTCCTGGAGGAGCTGCTCGAGCACGCCGACGAGATCGCGCCGGACGCCTCGGCCGAGGAGCGCGACCGGCTCACCGCCCGGCTGCTGGGCACGCTCGGCGTCGAGCTGGCCTTCAGCGAGGACCTCCAGCGCGGCCCCCGCCACGCCGAGCGCGCCGTCGCGCTGGCCCGCGAGGTGGGCGACCCCGAGCTGCTGGGCCGCACGCTGAACAACCACTCCCTCGCCGTGTGGGGGCGCCCGGGCGCCGCCGAGCTGCGGCTGGCGGCCACCGACGAGGCCCTGGCGCTGGCCGGACGCGGCCTGCCGCGGCGCACCGAGTTCTACGCGCGGCTGCACCGCGCGGCGATCCGGCTGCACCTGGCCGACCTGCGCGGGTTCGAGGCCGACATGGACGCCGGACGCCGGCTGTCCATCTCGCTGTCCGGGCCCGAGGTGCGGCCGCACGTGCTCTGGCAGCAGGCAGGCGCCGCCTGGCTGCGCGGGGACGCGGCTCGCGCCGAGGAGCTCACCACCGAGGCCTACGAGCTGTACCGCAAGGTCACCCCGCACGCCATGCACGCCTACGCCGCCCACCAGTTCACCCTCCGGCGCGGCGACCACCGGCTGCCCGAGGCGATCGACGTGCTGATGCGCACCGGCGACGAGGGCAACCCCCTGCTGCAGCTGATGGCGGTGCTGGCCGCCGCGGAGTCCGGGGACCTCACCGAGGCGCGGCGGCTGCGCAGGCGGTGGGGGCGCACGCACGTCCGGGACTGGGCCAGCGACGTCGGCACGCTGCTGGAGGCCGAGGTGGCGCTGCAGATCGGCGACGAGCCCGAGATCGAGACGGCCACCGTCCAGCTGCTCCCGTTCCGCGGGCGACAGGCGGTGCTCGGGACGCCGTCGTTCAGCCTGGGCGCCTACGACGAGCTGCTGGGCCGGATCGCCGAGCGCACCGGGGACACGGTCGCCGCGCGCGAGTGGTGGCGCGCGGCCCGCCGGCAGGGCGTCGCGGTCGGGTCGCCGCACCAGGTGGCGCTGGCCGACTCGCACCTCGCTCGGGTGCCCGAGCAGACGGCCACCCGCCCCCGCCGGAAGCGCCCGGCCCCCCGGTCGGCCTGAGCGCCCCCGAGGACCAGGGGACCCGACCACGGGGACCCGACCTCACGACCAGCGGTGGGGCCGGGCCCGGGACGGTCAGGTCACCTGGTCGTCGCCGTCCGCCAGCTGGACCGTCGTCGTCACCCGGGCGAGGCTCGGCTCCGGCGGCACCGAGCCGAACCCGAACGTGACCGGCGGGCGCACCGGGGCCAGCGCACCCAGGCGGACGCCGTCCCACGAGGCGTCGACCGCCGTCACCGCGTGCAGGTCCTGGACGCCGTACCACTCCGTGCGCCCGTCGCCGGCCGACCCGGTGGTGCGCAGCCCGGTCAGCACCCGCGCCGGCCGGTCGAGCACGCCCACCCAGGCCGGCGTGCGGGCCAGCGGCGGGGGGACGGCGCGCAGCAGCCACCCGAGCGCGGACCGGCGTCCCGTGACGGCCCGCAGCCGGAGGGGGCCGGCCGCGACCGTCCAGGTCCGGGCGTCCGGCCGGTGCACCGCCACCGGGGTCACCTGCACCTCGTCGAAGGTGTAGGTGCCCGCGATGAACGCGCCGGCCTCCGACGACGGGGCGAGCAGCACCCGGGCGCCGTCGTCCCGCTGCACCATGACGTCGGAGAGCGGCCCGAGCGGGGAGCGCGGCCAGTGCCCGACGACGAGGCGGGTACCCGACGCCGTCCCGACGCCGAGGATCCAGCCGTCGAACCGGAGCCGGGGCACCGTCCGAGGATGCCCGTCCGGCGGGAGGGGCGCTCCCTGTGCCAGCCTCGCCCCCATGACCGCCGTCGAGACCGCCGTCCCCGGCGCGACCAGCGAGGTCGGGCCGTTGCGGACCGTGCTGCTGCACCGCCCGGGCGCCGAGCTGCGCCGGCTGACGCCGCGCAACAACGACCAGCTGCTCTTCGACGGCGTCCCGTGGGTGCGGCGGGCCCAGGAGGAGCACGACGCCTTCGCCGCCGAGCTGACCGCACGCGGGGTGGAGGTGCTGTACCTGGACCGGCTGCTGGCCGAGGTGCTGACCGTCCCGGCCGCCCGCGCCGAGCTGATCACCGCCGCCGTCGACGACCCCCGGCTGGGGGCCACCCTCAAGCGGACCACCGCCGCCCACCTGGCCGACCTCTCCCCCGACGACCTCGCCGGCGCCCTCATCGCCGGGCTCGCGCACGACGAGCTGCCCGGCGGCCGGGGCCTCCCGTTCGAGCTGATGGGCCGCGGCGACTTCGTCGTCCCGCCGCTGCCCAACCTGCTGTTCACCCGCGACTCGTCGGTGTGGGTGGGCGACGAGGTCGCCGTCACCTCGCTGGCGATGCCGGCCCGGCACCGGGAGAGCACGGTCACCGCCGCCGTGTACGCCCACCACCCGCGCTTCGCCGGCACCGAGCAGCTCTACGACGCCTCGCTGGAGCACCTGGAGGGCGGGGACGTGCTGCTCCTGGCACCGGGGGTCGTGGCGGTCGGCGTGGGCGAGCGGACGACCCCCGGCGGCGCGGAGCGGCTGGCCCGGCGGGTCTTCGCCCGCGGGCTGGCGCACACGGTGCTCGTCGTCCCCATCGCCCAGGAGCGGGCCACCATGCACCTGGACACCATCGCCACGATGGTCGACGTCGACGCGTTCGTCATGTACCCGGCGGTCGCCGACTCGCTGGTCGCCTGGACGGTCACCCCCGGGGCGGGCGGGGCGGGCGACCTGCACGACGACGACACCACCGACCTCGCCGTCCGGGGGCCCGCCCCCTTCCTGGAGGCCGCGGCCGCCGCGATGGGGGTCGACCGGCTGCGCCTGATCGACACCGGCCTGGACCCGGTCACCGCCGAGCGCGAGCAGTGGGACGACGGCAACAACACCCTCGCGCTCGCGCCGCGGCTGACCGTGGCCTACGAGCGCAACACCGTCACCAACGCCGCGCTGGAGGCCGCCGGCATCGAGGTCGTCCGGATCGCCGGCTCGGAGCTGGGGAGCGGCCGCGGCGGCCCGCGGTGCATGTCCTGCCCCGTCGCCCGGGACCCCCTGTAGCGGCCGCCGTGACCCCGCCGAGGGGAACGCCGCCCGGCCACGAGGCCGCCGCAGCGGGAGGGCGGTCACTACGCTCCGGACCTCCGCACCACCGCCGGTGGGGCCGCGGGAGGGGACGACGGATGACGGGGACGGCGCGGGCGCGCGGACGCACCACGGGCACCGGCGGGGCCGGCCCCCGGACGACCCCGGCCGCGGCCCTTCTCGTCGCCCCCCGGCCGGCCTCCTCCGACCCGACGGACGCCGCCGACCTGCGGTCGGTCGCCCCGGCCACCACCGACCCCGGGGACCCGGCGTGAGGGGCGCGCTCGCCGCCGCGGCGTGCGGGGCGGCGGTCTCCGCGGCGGCGCGGCGGGTCGCCCGCTTCCGCCCACCCGAGGTCACCGCACCGCCTGCCGACCTCGACGGGCTGGACGCCGACGCCGCGGCCGCCCGCCTGGCCGAGCTGGTCCGCATCCCGACGGTCTCCTCCCGCGATCCCGGCGAGGTGGACGCCGCGGCGTTCGAGCGGTTCCGCGACCGGCTGACCGAGCTCTACCCCCGGACCGCCGCGACGCTGGAGCGGGAGGTCCTGGGCGACGGCGCCCTGCTCTACCGGTGGCGCAGCGGCACCGATCGGCCGCCGCTGGTGCTGATGGCCCACTACGACGTCGTGCCGGTGGCCGGCCAGGACTGGTCGCGGGACCCCTTCTCCGGGCTGGTCGAGGACGGCGTCGTGCACGGGCGCGGCGTGATCGACGACAAGGGCGCCCTGGTCGCGGTCCTCGAGGCGGTCGAGTCCCTGGTCGCCGCCGGCTTCACCCCGGCACGCGACGTCCACCTCTCGTTCGGCAACGACGAGGAGGTGTTCGGCGTCGGCGCGCAGCTCGCGGTCGAGACCCTCACCGCGCGCGGCATCCGCCCGTGGGCGGTCCTCGACGAGGGCGGCGCCGTGGTGCGGGGCGTCTTCCCCGGCGTCCCGGGCCCGACGGCGGTCGTCGGCCTGGCCGAGAAGGGCCTGCTGGACGTCGAGCTGGTCACGACCGACCCGGGCGGGCACGCCTCCGCCCCCGGCCGCGGCGGTGCCCCGGCCCGCCTGGCGCGCGCCATCCTGCGGATCGAGGAGCACCCCTTCCCGGCCCGCCTGCACGACGTCGTCCTGGGGATGGTGGACGCGCTGGGCCGGCACTCACCGATCGGCTACCGGGCGGTCTTCGCCCACGCCGAGTACCTGCGGCCCGCGTTGGCGGCGCTGCTGTCGCGAGCCGGCCGGGAGGCCGACGCGCTGGTCCGCACCACCGTGGCGATCACCCGGCTCGAGGGCAGCCGGGCGGCCAACGTGCTCGCCACCCGGGCGAGCGCGCACGCCGACATCCGGATCGCGCTCGGCGAGACCGTCGCCTCGACCGTCGAGCGGCTGCGCCGGGTCATCGACGACCCCCGCGTCGAGCTCCGGGTGGTCGCGGGCACCGACCCGTCGCCGGTCTCGCGGGCCGACAACGAGGCCTTCGCCCTGGTGGGCGCCGCCATCCGGTCGGTCTACCCCGACGCGGCCGTGGCGCCGTACGTGATGGTGCAGGCCAGCGACGCGCGGCACTTCAGCCAGGTGTGCGACAGCGTGTACCGGTTCATGCCCTTCGACCTGACGCGGGACCAGCTGGCCACGCTGCACGCGGCCGACGAGCGCATCACCGTCGCGGCACTGCACCGGAGGGCCGGCTTCTACCGGTACCTCCTCCGCCACCTGTGACGCCCCCCCACGCCGTCACTCCCCGCCGGCGCCTGCAGGGTCGCACCGCGACCCGGCGACCGGCGGGGAGCAGGGGTCCTCCTAGAGACCCTGGGCGAGGCGGTGGTAGGCGGCGCTCCAGCGCAGCTCCTTCGCCAGCGACCGGCGCGTGGTCTCGGCGTCGATGAGCACCAGCTCGGTCGAGAACACCTCGGCGAGGTCGGTGAGCTCGTCGGCGCCGATCGCCGTCGACAGCACGGTGTGGTGCGGGCCGCCGGCGGTCAGCCAGCCCTCGGTCGCCGTCGCGAAGTCCGGTCGCGGCTGCCACACGGCGCGGGCGACCGGCAGGTTCGGCAGCGGCTCGGCGGGCTCGACGACGTCGACCTCGTTGGCCACCCAGCGGAACCGGTCGCCCAGGTCGCACCAGCCCACGACGACGCCCTCGCCCGGCGCCGCGGTGAACACCAGCCGCGCGGGGTCCTCGCGACCGCCGATGGCCAGCGGGTGCACCTCCACCCGGGGCCGGTCCCCGGCGATGGTGGGGCAGACCTCGAGCATGTGCGCGCCGAGGATCTGCGGGGTGTCGGTGGCCAGGTGGTAGGTGTAGTCCTCCATGAAGGAGGTCCCGCCGGGCAGCCCGTGCGCCGCGACCTTGAGGGTGTGCAGGAGGACCGAGGTCTTCCAGTCGCCCTCGCCGCCGAAGCCGTAGCCGTCGGCCATGAGCCGCTGGACGGCGAGGCCGGGGAGCTGGCGCAGCCCGCCGAGGTCCTCGAAGTTCGTGGTGAACGCCCCGAACCCGCCGTCCTCGAGGAAGCTGCGCAGCGCGGCCTCGATCCGGGCCTGGTAGCGCACCGCCTCGTGCGTCGGGCCGCCCGGGCGGGCGTCGTCCGCGAACTCGTAGAGGTCGCCGTACTCCTGCACCAGCGCGTCGACGGCCTTCTCCTCCACGGCCTCCACCACGGACACCAGGTCGTTGACGCCCCAGGTGTTCACCGAGGCGCCGAACCGGATCTCCGCCTCGATCTTGTCACCCTCGGTGACCGCGACGTTGCGCATGTTGTCGCCGAAGCGGGCCAGCTTGAGGGAGCGCACCGCCGCCGCAGCCGCCGCGGCCCGGGCCCACGAGCCGACCCGCGCCCGCACCCGCGGGTCGGAGACGTGCCCGGCCACCGTCGTCCGCGGCATCCGCAGCCGGGTGAGGATGAACCCGTACTCGCGGTCGCCGTGGGCGGCCTGGTTGAGGTTCATGAAGTCCATGTCGATCGTCGCCCACGGCAGGGCGGCGTCGGCCTGGGTGTGCAGGTGCAGCAGCGGCTTGCGCAGCGCGTCCAGGCCCGAGATCCACATCTTCGCCGGGGAGAAGGTGTGCATCCAGGTGATGACGCCGACGCAGGCGGGGTCCTCGTTCGCCTCGCCCATCGCCCGCCGGATCGCGCCGGCGTCGGTGAGGACCGGCTTCCACACCACCCGGATCGGGACCTCACCGGCCTCGTCGAGCGCGGCGGCGACGCGCTGGGACTGCTCGGCGACCTGCTGGAGCGTCTCCTCGCCGTAGAGCCCCTGGCTGCCCGTCAGGAACCACAGCTCCTGCCCGGCGAACGGGTCCGTGCGCATCAAGCCTTCCTCACTGTCCGTAGACGTTCTGGTAGCGGGCGTACAAGGAGTCGACGTCGGCCTGGGCGATCGGCAGCGGCTCGCCGAGCTGGCGCGAGAAGTGCACGGTGCGGGCGACGTCCTCGGTCATGACGGCGGCCTTCACCGCCGCCTTCGCCGAGGGACCGATGGTGAAGACGCCGTGGTTCTGCATGAGGACGGCGGGCGAGCGGGAGCCGCGCAGCGTGGCGACGATGCCCTGGCCGATCGAGTCGTCGCCGATGAGCGCGAACGGCCCGACCGGGACGGGGCCGCCGAACTCGTCGGCCATCGCGGTGAGCACGCACGGGATCGGCTCGGCGCGGGCCGCCCAGGCCGTGGCGTACGGGCTGTGCGTGTGCACCTGGCCGTTCACCTCGGGCATGTGCCGGTACACGTACGCGTGCGCGTCGGTGTCGCTGGAGGGCTTCTTGACCCCGTCGACGGCGTTCCCGTCAAGGTCGCAGACGGTGACGCCCTCCCAGGTCAGCTCGTCGTACTCGACCCCGCTGCCCTTGATGACGAAGAGGTCCTCCCCCGGCACCCGCTCGGAGACGTTGCCCGACGTCCAGGTGACCAGCTCGTAGCGGGTCAGGTACGCGTGCAGGCGGGCGACGTGCTCGCGCTGCTCGCGGTGGGTGCCGCGCTCGGTCGGCGTGGACCCGCTGGGGTTCCCCGCGGGGACGTGGCGCGCAAGCGGGGCCTCGTGGGCTGGGGCTGGGTTCATGCCGGCTGCTCCTCGGTCAGGGCGGCGGAGGTCGTCTCGGTGTCGGCGGTCTGCGGCCCGGCCCGCCGGGAGCCGTTCCCCACGTGGTCCACGGCGGCCCGCTCGACCGGGAGTGCCGCGGTGTACCGCTGCATGAACGCGTCGAAGCCCGCGACGTCGGCCGGCTCGGGCTCGGTGGTCTCCAGCGCGGCGCCGGTGAAGACCGCGGTGTCCAGGTAGTCGGCGAGGGTCTGCTCCGGCGAGCGCCGGGTGGCGAAGGCGGCGAGGACGGCCATCCCCCAAGCGCCACCCTCGGCCGCGACGTCCCCGACGGAGACCGGCGTGTCGATCGCCGCGGCCAGGAAGCGCTGCGCCACGCCCCGGGTCTTGAACAGGCCCCCGTGCGCGAACATGCGGTCCAGCCGCACGCCCTCGGTCTTCTGCAGGACGTCCATGCCGATCCTGAGGGTGGCCAGGGACGAGAACAGGTGCGTCCGCATGAAGGTGCCCAGGTCGAACGTGCTGTCCGGGGACCGCAGGAACAGCGGCCGCCCCTCCTCGAAGCCGGTGATGGGCTCGCCGGAGAGGTAGTTGTAGGCGAGCATCCCGCCGCAGTCGCCGGCACCACCGAGCGCGGCGGTGAACAGGGTCTCGAAGACGGCCGACGGCTCGGCTGCGGCACCCAGTGCCCGGGCGAACTCGGCGAACAGCCCGACCCACGCGTCCAGTTCGCTGGCCCCGTTGTTGCAGTGCACCATGGCCACCGGATCCCCGGCCGGCGTGGTGACCAGGTCGAGTTCGTGGTGCATCCGGCTGAGCTCGTGCTCGAGCACGACCATGGCGAAGATGCTGGTCCCGGCGGAGACGTTGCCGGTGCGCGGAGCGACCGAGCCGGTGGCGACCATGCCCGTTCCCGCATCCCCCTCGGGCGGGCAGAGCGGGGTGCCGGGACGCAGCCGCCCGGTGGGGTCGAGCAGCTCGGCACCCGCGTCGGTCAGCGTGCCGGCCGGCTGGCCGGCGAGTGCGATCGCCGGCAGCAGGTCCTCCAGGGTCAGCTCCGCTCCCGCCTCGGCCGCCAGCTGGTCGAAACGGGTCAGCATCGCGGCGGAGTACCCGCCGGTGTCGCCGTCGATCGGGAACATGCCGCTGGCATCGCCGATGCCGAGCACCTTCTCCCCGGTGAGCTGCCAGTGCACGTAGCCGGCCAGGGTCGTCAGGTGGTCCAGCCGACCGACGTGCTCCTCGCGGTCCAGCAGCGCCTGGTAGAGGTGCGCGACGCTCCACCGGTGCGGGATGTTGACGCCGAACTCCGCGCTGAGCCGCTCCGCTGCCGGGCCCGTGTTGGTGTTGCGCCAGGTGCGGAAGGGCGTCAGGAGCTCACCGGCGGCGTCGAAGGCCAGGTAGCCGTGCATCATCGCCGACACGCCGAGCGCGCCGACCCCTGCCAGGTCGACCCCGTGGCGTCGCCGCACGTCGTCCGCCAGGGCCGCGACGCTCTGCCGCACGCCCGCCCAGACGGCGTCCAGCGAGTACGTCCACAGCCGGTCCACGAACTGGTTCTCCCAGTCCGAGGTGCCGACGGCGAGCGGCGCGTGGTCCGGACCGATCAGCACGGCCTTGATGCGGGTCGACCCCAGCTCGATCCCGAGGGCCGTGCGGCCTCCGGTGATCGCTGCGCCGGCATCCATCGTCATGTCGGGAGACCTCTCCGCCACCGGTGGCAGCCCTGGGCCCAGCGATCCGGTCGACCGCGGGACGGTGTCGATGTTAGCGCTAACATGTCCGTGGTCACACCGGGGCGTGGAGTGCACGGACCGGCACGGGGCCGGTGCTCCCCCGGACCAGCAGCGTCGCCGGAACGGGGTCGGGGTGCAACTCCTCACCCCGGAGCCGGGCGAGCACCAGCCGCACCCCGCGGCGACCGAGCTCGGCGAAGTCCTGGCGGACGGTGGTCAGGGGTGGGGTGAAGTAGGGCGCCTCGGGCAGGTCGTCGAAGCCGACGACGCTCACGTCACGCGGCGACTCCAGCCCCTCCTCGTGGAAGGCGGCGAGGAGCCCGAGGGCCATCTGGTCGTTGGCCAGGAACACCGCCGTCACCTCCTCACCGGCGTGCACGCGCGCGGCCAGCTCCTTGCCGGCGGCGTACCCGGACGACGGCGTCCAGTCGCCGCGCAGGTACGGCGGGACCGGTGCCCCGTGGGCGCACAGCTCCGCCCGCCAGCCGGCGATGCGGTCGCGCGCCTCCTGGGAGTCGCCGGGACCGGTGACGTGGTGGACCGTTCGATGGCCGAGGTCGAGCAGGTGCCGGGTGGCCAGCCGCGCACCGGTCACCTGGTCCACGCCCACGGCCGGCTCCTCCACCGCGCCACCGCTCTGCACGGTGATCAGCGGCAGCGGGGTGTCGATCCGGTGCAGCGCCTCGGCAGCGTCGTCGTAGGTGGCCTGCGCGACGACGGCGTCGACCGACTGCCTGACGAACCGGTCCACCGCGTCGCGCATCGCCTCGGCGGTCGCCTCGTCCAGGACGGTCACCGACAGCGAGTAGCCCGCGGTGCGCGCGGCCTGCTCCAGCCCGACCAGCGTCTGCGCCGGGCCGTACTGGTTGATGTTCACGGTGACGAAGCCGATGGTGCGGGTCGAGCCGGTGACCAGCGCCCGCGCGGCGGGGTTGGGCCGGTACCCGAGCTCCTGGATCGCCCGCTCGACGCGCTCCCGGGTCTGCGGAGCGACGTTGCGGTGCCCGTTGATGACCCGGGAGACCGTCTGGTGCGAGACCCCGGCGCGGGCCGCGACGTCCGACATGACCAGCGCTCGCGTCGCCCCCTCGGGCTCCACCGCCACCCCTCCCGTTGACGGGGCACCGTCGCCCCGTGCTGGCGAGGGCGGCCCCGCGGTGTCCCCGCGGGGCCGCCCGGCGACTCAGCGCGAGGCGCCGGCCCGCCGCTTGTTGTAGACGTCGAAGGCCACGGCCAGGAGCAGGACCAGGCCCTTGACCACCGACTGGATGGACTGGTCGATGCCCATGAGCTGCATGCCGTTGCTCATGACGGCCATGATCAGACCGCCGACCATGGCGCCGAAGACCGTGCCGACACCACCGGTGACGGCGGCACCGCCGATGAAGCAGGCCGCGATCGCGTCGAGCTCGAACATGTTGCCCGCGCTGGGCTGGGCGCCGTTGGACCGCGACGAGAAGACGATGCCGGCGATCGCGGCCAGGAAGCCCATGTTGACGAAGATCCAGAAGTTGACCGCCCGGACCTTGACACCCGACAGCGTCGCCGCGGCCAGGTTGCCGCCGATCGCGTACACCTGGCGCCCGAAGACGGTGCGCTTGGTGATGACGCCGTAGGAGATGATCAGCACGGCCAGGATGATCAGCACGATCGGCAGGCCGCGGGCGTGCGCCAGCTGCCAGGCGAAGGCCATGACGACGGCGCCGACGGCGACGATCTTGGCGACGAACAGCGGGAAGGACTCGACCGGCTGCTGGTACTTGATCCGGGCGACGCGGGTGCGGAAGTTGCTGTACGCGTAGCCGGCGACCGCGATCGCGCCGATGAGCAGGGTGAACGCGTCGTAGCCGTTGCCCCCGATGAGCCCGTTGAGGAAGCCGCTGGCGATCCGGCCGTACTCGCTGGGGAACGGGGACAGCGAGATGTTGTCGAGCACCTGCAGCGTGAGACCGCGGAACAGGAGCATGCCGGCGAGCGTCACGATGAACGCGGGGATGCCGACGTAGGCGACCCAGAACCCGTGCCAGGCGCCGATCGCCAGGCCCACGGCGATGGCGGCGAGCGCGCCCGCCCACCACGGCATGCCCTGCCGGATGACCAGGACGGCGGAGACCGCCCCGGTGAGCGCGACCACCGACCCGACGGACAGGTCGATGTGCCCGGCGATGATCACGATGACCATGCCGATGGCCAGGATGAGGATGTAGCTGTACTGCAGGACGATGTTCGTGACGTTGCCGGGGCTCAGCGAGGTGCCGCCGGTGAGGACCGCGAACAGGGCGACGATGACCACGAAGGCCACGTAGATGCCGCTCTGGCGCAGGTTGCTCGTGAGCAGGGCCCGGACGTTGCTGGTCCCGGTGTGCAGGGCGACAGCGGGGGCGACGTCCTTGGGAGCCGTGGCGGTCTGGGCCTCCGGCTCCGACGAGGGGGGAACGGTCCTGGTCATGCCGCGAGCTCCTTCTCCTTGGTCATGAGCTCCATGAGGTTCTCCTGGGTTGCCTGCGCGACGGGCACCTCACCGGTGATCCGGCCCGCCGACAGCGTGTAGATCCGGTCGCAGATGCCCAGCAGCTCGGGCAGCTCGGAGGAGATGACCAGCACCGCCTTACCGGCGGCGACCAGCCGGTTGATGATCGTGTAGATCTCGTACTTCGCACCCACGTCGATGCCGCGGGTGGGCTCGTCGAGGATGAGCACCTCGGGGTCGGTGTACAGCCACTTGCTCAGCACGACCTTCTGCTGGTTGCCACCGGAGAGCTTGCCGACGATCGAGGTGACGCTCGGCGCCTTGACGTTCATGCTCTTGCGGTAGCCCTCGGCGACCTTGATCTCCTCGTTGCCGTTGACGAAGCCCTTGCTGGCGAGCTTGTTCAGAGCGGCGGCGGAGACGTTGCGCCGGATGTCCTCGATGAGGTTCAGGCCGTAGTGCTTGCGGTCCTCGGTGGCGTATGCGATCCCGGCGTCGATCGCCTCGGAGACGTTGCGGGGCCGGACCTCCTTGCCGTGCACGAACATCCGTCCGGAGATGTTCCGCCCGTAGGCGCGCCCGAAGAGGCTCATGGCCAGCTCGGTGCGCCCGGCGCCCATGAGGCCGGCGATGCCGACGACCTCGCCGGCGCGGACGGTGAAGCTGGCCCCCTCCACGACCTTGCGGTCCTGTGTCGGGTGCCAGACGGTCCAGTCCTCGACCCGCAGGACCTCCTCGCCGGGGTGCGACTCGCGCTCCGGGTAGTAGCTCTCCAGGTCGCGGCCGACCATCCCGCGGATGATCCGCTCCTGGGTGACCTCGCCGGCGTGCAGGCTCAGCGTCTCGACCGTCTTGCCGTCGCGGATGACGGTGACGTTGTCCGAGACCGCGGTGATCTCCCCGAGCTTGTGCGAGATCATGATGCAGGTGATCCCGCGCTCCCGGAGCCGGCGCATCAGGTCGAGCAGGTGCGCGGAGTCGTTGTCGTTGAGCGCGGCGGTCGGCTCGTCGAGGATCAGCAGCCGCACGTCCTTCGACAGCGCCTTGGCGATCTCCACCAGCTGCTGCTTGCCGACGCCGAGCTGGCCGACCGGGGTGACGGGGTTCTCGGCCAGGCCCACCTCGGCGAGCAGGCGGGCGGCCTCGGCGTTGGCCTTGTTCCAGTCGATGAGCCCGCCGCGGCCACGGCGCTCGTTGCCGAGGAAGATGTTCTCGGCGATCGACAGGTAGGGCACCAGGGCGAGCTCCTGGTGGATGATCACGATCCCGACGTGCTCGCTGTCGCGGATCCCGGAGAAGCGGACCGGCTCGCCGTCGTAGACGATCTCGCCCTCGTAGCTGCCGGTGGGGTAGACCCCCGACAGGACCTTCATCAGCGTCGACTTGCCGGCGCCGTTCTCGCCGCAGATGGCGTGGATCTCGCCGCGGCGGACCTTCAGGTTCACGTCCGACAGCGCCTTCACGCCGGGGAACGTCTTGGTGATGGAGCGCATCTCCAGGATGTGGTCGTCCATGGGACCTCGTCGTCCTGTCGTCGGTACGCGCCCGGCGCGCCCGCGGGATGGTGGAGAGAGTGTGCGCCACCCCGGCGCGGGGTGGCAGGTCGTACGGGACGGACGTCCCGTGGGGCCGGCCGGGCCCGACAGCGACTGCTGCCGGGCCCGGCCGGGCTCACCTGGCGCGGGTCAGTCCGCCTGGCCGGTCTGGACCTCTTCGGCCGTCCAGTACTCGGAGTCGATCAGGACCGACTGGATGTCGTCGGCGAAGACCGTCTCGACCGGGAGCAGGTACGACGGGACGACCTTGACGCCGTTGTCGTAGGTCTCGGTGTCGTTGGCCTCGGGCTCGTTGCCCTCGGCGAACGCCGAGGCGGCCGCGACGGCCTGCTCGGCCAGCAGGCGGGTGTCCTTGAAGATCGTGGAGCTCTGGACCCCGTCGGCGATCAGCTTGACCGAGGCGATCTCGGCGTCCTGGCCGGTGACGACCGGCATCGGGTTGGCGGCGTCCAGGGTCGGGCCGTACCCGGCGTTCTGCAGGGCGGTGATGATGCCGCGCGAGATGCCGTCGTAGGGCGAGAGGACGCCGTCGACCCGCGAGCCGTCGTTGTAGGTGGAGGTCAGCAGGTCCTCCATGCGCCGCTGGGCGGTCTCCTGCTGCCAGCGCAGGATCGCGGCCTGCTCGATGTCGGTCTGGTTCGACTTCACGACCAGCGTGCCGTCGTCGATCTTCGGCTGCAGGACCGACATGGCGCCGTTGAAGAAGAAGAACGCGTTGTTGTCGTCCAGCGAGCCGGCGAACAGCTCGATGTTGAACGGGCCGGTGGCGCTGCCGGGCGAACCGTCGGGGTTCAGCACACCGAGGCCGGTCAGGAGCGCGTTGCCCTGGGCCACACCGACGGCGAAGTTGTCGAACGTGACGTAGAAGTCGACGTTCTCGCTGTCGCGGATCAGCCGGTCGTACGCGATGACCGGGATGTTGTTCGACGCCGCGTTCTCCAGCTGGCCCGCGAGCGCGGTGCCGTCGATCGCAGCGATGACGAGGATGTCGGCACCCTCGGTGATCATCTGGTCGATCTGCTGCGACTGGGTGGGGATGTCGTCGTTGGCGTACTGCAGGTCGACGCTGTACCCCTCGGCCTCCAGCTGCTCCTTGACGTTGTTGCCGTCGGCGATCCAGCGCTCGGAGGTCTGGGTCGGCATCGAGACGCCGATCGTCAGGTCCTCCGCGTCGCCGCCGCCCCCGGCGCCACCGCTGCCCCCGGCACCCTCGCCGCCGCAGGCCGCCAGCGAGAGCGCCAGGACCGCGCTCGTGGCGGTCAATCCGAGCCTTGTCCGCACTGCCATCTCCTCCTCGAGACGTCTGCCCGCCGAATGACCCGGCGCTCAGGCTCGCCCCGGGGCGAGCGCATAAGTGTGAGCGTTAACAACCGCGATGCGTCAACTCCTCGCGGACAAGAAACCGTCACGTTCTCGTAACGCCGAATTCCTCTGGGTGCACCGTGTCCCGCCGACGTCGCAGCGCGTCGCGACCACGGCCCCCTCCGTTCCCTCCCGGGCGCCCCGCCGGGTGGGGCGGCGGCCGCCCCGGACGCGCGCGTGCCCCGCCCACCGGGGTGGACGGGGCACGGAGCTCGCCGGCGTGCCGCCCGGGCGGGCGGCGGGCCGTCAACGGATGGTGATCTGGCGGGAGAGCAGGCCCGCGCGGGCCCGACGCTCGTCGGCGGTCAGCGGGTCGGTGACGGCCAGCGCCTGCTCCAGCCGCTCCCCGAACTCGCGGGCCGGACCGGCCCACTCCGCGGCCGGGGTCTCGGCCGGCAGGTCCCACACCGGGACGACCAGGCCGTGGGCGCGGAAGGCGCCGGCGTACCGCGTGCCCTCCCCGAGGGTGATCTGCTCGGCGGCACGCAGCCGGGCCAGCGCGTCGAGCAGCGGCTCCTCGGCCTCCGGCCGCACCCAGCGCAGGTGCGCCCGCTCACCGCCGGGGCGCACCCAGTAGGCCGCGCCGAGGTCGGGGAGCAGCTCGGTGGGCAGCACGGCCGCGTTGGCCTGCTCGAGGCCGGCCTGGGCGGCGGGCCCGGCGTCGGTGCCCTCCAGCCAGAAGCCGAAGTCGGGGTGCACGGTCACCTCGAGCGGGGCCTCGAGGTCCAGCAGCTCCTGCAGCCGCGGCCCCGCCGAGCCGGCACCACCGATGGGGCCCGGCTCGACCGGTGCGCCCTTCGGCGCCTCGAGGGCGGCCGCGAGCGCGGTCCCGAGGTCGCGGCTGACGTCGTCGGACGAGCCCTGCAGCTGGACGCCGAGCAGGATCTCGCCGTTGGCCCGCACCAGCGCCGGCGCCCCGCCGGGCAGCACGCTGGCGAGGGTGACGTCGCGCCCGTCGGCGGTGGTCAGCGGTGCGGTCGCCGCGGGGACCAGCTCGCGCAGCGCCACCCAGTGCGGCTCGCCCGGCAGGCCCTCGAACGGGCGGGTCACCGGCGGGGCGTAGCCGGAGCCGTGGCAGTGCTTGTACCGGCGGCCGGAACCGCAGGGGCACGGCGCCTTGGGGTTCACGCCCCCGTCGGCGGCGGGGGCGGCAGCGGGACGGCGGCGGGTCGCGGAGCGGGCCATGGGCCCCAGGCTAGGCGGCCACCGCGCAGGGTCCCGCCACGAGCCTGCGAGCGGCGGGGGCGAGGGGGTCGCCTCTCTACGCTGTGGACCCGTGACCAGCACCGCCCTCCCGCTCGACCTCACCGACCCCGCCGTCGTCGCCGACCCCTATCCGGCGTTCGCCCGCGCGCGCGAGGTCGCGCCGGTGCAGTGGCACGAGGGCCTGGGCCTGTGGCTGGCCTTCACCCACGCCGGGTCCAACGCCGTCCTGCGCGACCGGCGGCTGGGCCGGATCTGGCGCGACCGGCAGCCGGCCGAGCGGTTCGGCGACTTCAACCTCATCCACCGCAACGCCATCCTCGAGATGGAGCCCCCCGACCACACCCGGCTGCGGCGGCTGATCAGCACCGCGTTCGCCCGCGGCCACGTCGAGCGGCTGCGGCCGTGGGTGGAGCAGCTGGCCGGCCGGCTGGTCGACGAGCTGGTCGAGCGGTCCGGCGGGGTGGAGCCGGTCGACGTCCTCTCCGGCATGGCCGAGCAGCTACCGGTCGACGTCATCGCGGAGCTGCTCGGCGTCCCCGAGGCCGACCGGCCGCTGCTGCGCCCGTGGTCGAACGCGATCGTGAAGATGTACGAGTACGGGCGGACGACGGCCGTGGAGGAGGCCGCCGAGCGCGCCGCGGGCGAGTTCGTCGCCTACCTGCGCGAGCTGGCCGCCGACCGGCGGAGGGACCTCGGCGACGACCTCGTCAGCCACCTGGTCACGGTGCGCGACACCGAGGGCGACCGGCTCACCGAGGACGAGCTGGTCACCACCTGCATCCTGCTGCTCAACGCCGGCCACGAGGCGACGGTCAACGTCACCGGCAACGGGTTGCTCGCCCTGCTCCGCTCCCCCGACCAGCTGGCCCGGCTGCGGGCGGACCGGGCGCTGCTGCCGACGGCGATCGAGGAGCTCATGCGCTTCGACTCGCCGCTGCAGCTGTTCGAGCGGACCGCCACCGAGGACGTGGAGATCGGTGGCGTGACCGTGCGCGAGGGGCAGAGGATCGCCGCCCTGCTGGGGTCGGCCAACCACGACCCCGCCGTCTTCGCCGACCCGGAGGCCCTCGACGTCGGCCGCACCGACAACCCGCACATCACCTTCGGCGCCGGCGTCCACTTCTGCATCGGCGCCCCGCTGGCCCGCGTGGAGCTGCAGGCGTCCTTCGGCGCACTGCTCGACCGCACCACGCGACTGGAGCTGGGTGGCGAGCCGGTGCGGCGTCCGGAGTTCGTCATCCGCGGTCTGGCCCGGCTCCCCGTCGTCCTCTCGGGGTGACCCGGAGCGGCGGATGTGGCCGTCTCCGCCCCCCGCCCGGGACCGGTGGAGCGTGAGCGGGGTCACTGGCACGATCGGGGCCATGCGTGGGCTGATGCAGGACTACCCCCTGACCATCGATGCGATCTTCCGGCACGTCGAGCAGCACTACGGCGACGGCACCATCGCCACGGCCGGGCCCGCCGGGATCACCCGCACGACGTACGCGGAGTGGGCCCAGCGCACCAGGAGGCTGGGCGGGGTGCTGGACACGCTCGGCATCAGCGCGGACGGCCGGGTGGGCACGTTCGGCTGGAACAGCCAGCGCCACCTCGAGCTCTACTTCGCCGCGCCGTCCACCGGTCGGGTGCTGCACACCCTCAACATCCGGCTGTTCCCCGAGCAGCTCACCTACATCGCCAACCACGCCGAGGACGAGGTGGTCTTCGCCGACCGCACCGTGCTCCCGCTCCTGTGGCCGCTGATCGACACCATGAAGACGATCCGGCACGTGGTGGTCATGGACGACGGCGGCTCCAACGAGATCCCCGACGACCCGCGGGTGCTCGACTACGAGACACTCCTCGCCGAGGCCCAGCCGGTCGACTTCCACGTCGACGACGAGTGGCGGGCCGCCTCGATGTGCTACACGTCCGGCACCACGGGCAACCCGAAGGGCGTCGTCTACTCGCACCGCTCGACCTGGCTGCACACGATGGGCGTGATGGCGCCCAACGCGTTCGGTCTGGGCATCCAGGACGTCGCGATGCCGGTCGTGCCGATGTTCCACGCCAATGCCTGGGGCATCGCGCAGGCCGCCCCGGCTGCCGGCGCCTCGCTCGTCATGCCCGGCCCGATGATGCAGCCCGAGGCCCTGGCCGACCTGATCGTCGAGGAGGGCGTCACCTTCACCGCCGGCGTCCCGACGATCTGGCAGGGCGTCCTGCCGCACCTGGCCGGTCGCTCCCACCAGCTGCGCGAGATCGGCTGCGGCGGCTCGGCGGTGCCACGGGCGCTGAGCGAGGCCTACCGCGAGCAGGTCGGCCTGCCGATCCTGCAGGCCTGGGGCATGACCGAGACGCACCCGGTCGCGTCGTCGGGCATCCTGCCCCGGCGGTACGCGGACGCCGACGACGACACCAGGGCCGCCCAGCGGGCGCGCGCCGGCATCCCCTTCCTCGGCGTGGAGGCGCGCATCGTCGACGCCGAGACGTTCGAGCCCCAGCCGTGGGACGACCGGGCCACCGGTGAGCTGCAGGTGCGCGGGCCGTGGTGCGCGCAGGACTACTACAACCCCGACGCCGGGGTGGAGCTGACGACGCCGGACGGCTGGATGCGGACCGGTGACGTCGCCGCGATGGACGAGTTCGGCTCGATCCGGATCGCCGACCGCACCAAGGACCTCATCAAGTCCGGCGGTGAGTGGATCAGCTCGGTCGACCTCGAGAACGCGATCATGAGCCACCCGAAGGTCAAGGAGGCCGCGGTCGTCGGCATCCCGCACCCCAAGTGGGACGAGCGCCCGCTGGCCTGCGTCGTCCTCAGGGAGGGCGAGTCGATGACCGAGGACGAGGTCCTGGAGCACCTCAGGCCGCAGGTGGCCAAGTGGTGGCTGCCCGACGCCGTCACGTTCATCGACGAGGTGCCCAAGACCAGCGTCGGCAAGTTCTCCAAGAAGGACCTGCGCGCCCGCTTCGCGGAGATGGAACTGGACGGCTGAGCCCGCCGGGCACATCCGCGGTCGGGCTGCGTGCACATCCGCGGATGTGCACGGCGGTCAGCGCACGAAGGGAGGCCGGCCGGTCTCGCTCACCATGGGCCGGCCGGCCGCCTCCCACTGCCCCATGCCGCCGCCGACGTTCACCGCGTCGTAGCCGTTGACGTTGAGCCACGCCGCGACCCGCGCCGAGCGCCCGCCGCTGCGGCACACGACGTACACCGGGTCGCCCTCGGGCACGTCGTCGAGCCGGGCCGGGACCTCGCCCATCGCGATGTGCGTCGCCCCCTCGATGTGCCCGTACACCCACTCGTCGTCCTCACGGACGTCGAGGACGACGGCGTCCTCGGGGACCTCGCTGGCGGACACGGTGGGGACCTGCTGCGGCATCACGCACCCCATCGTGACACGGCGGCGACGGGACGCGGGGCTGCGAGGATGGGCCGCGATGAGCACCGACGCGGTCACCCCCGTGCGCGACCCCGCCTGGTCCCTGTCCCGCTCCGCGATCGGGCTGTGGGTCACCGAGGGGGTGATCGGCACGCTCGTCTACGGGGCGCTGGCAGCGGCGTTCGTCCTCTTCGTCCCCGTCGGCGGGCCCGTGCCGGTGCTGCGGTGGGTGCTGCCGGCGCTGGTGGTGGGCTACGCGGTCGTGGCGATCGGCATCCGCCCGTGGTTCCGCCACCGTGTGCACCGCTGGGAGGTCACCGACGAGGCGGTCTACACCCTCACCGGCTGGCTGACCCGCACGTGGACGCTGGTGCCGGTCTCCCGCATCCAGACCGTCGACGTCACCCGCGGGGTGCTCCAGCAGCTGTTCGGCCTGGCCACCGTCGCGGTGCTCACCGCCTCCAGCCAGGGCACCGTGCGCGTCTGGCACCTGGAGGCCGACGTCGCCGCGCGGGTGGCCGACGACCTCGCCCGCCGCGCGGAGCTCGTCCGCGACGAGGCGACGTGAGCGGGCCGGGGACCGAGGTCCCGCCCGGACGGCGGACCTCCCCGCGGATCGTGGCCGTGCACACCGCCACCTTCCGGCAGGCCCGCCAGCTGGTGCCGGCGCTGATCCCGCTCGCCGCGGTCATCGGCTTCGACGACGGGCTGAGCACGGTGGTCCTGCTGGCCACGGCGATCACCGCGGTGTCGCTGGCGGCCGCCGTGCTGAGCTGGTGGCGGTTCAGCTACGCCGACGGGCCGACGGCGGTCGTGGTCACCCGGGGCCTGCTGGCCCGGTCGGTGCGCACGGTGCCCAACGACCGCATCCGCGGCGTGGAGGTCGAGACACCGCTGCTGCACCGGGTGTTCGGGCTGGTGCGCGTGCGCATCGACGCCGCGGCGGGGTCGGTCGGCGTCAACGAGGAGGAGGTGGTCGTCGACGGTGTCCCGCGCGCCGAGGGCGACCGGCTCCGGGAGACGCTGCTGGCCCGGCGGAGCACCGCGCCGGGGGTGGCCGCCGCCCCGGCGGACGGCACCGCCGCGGGGGTCCCGGAGGAGGAGTTCGCCCGCTTCGACAACCGTTGGCTGCTGTACGCGCCGCTGGTGGGCAGCTACCTCGTCGTCCCCCTGGCCGCCGTCGGCACGCTGTTCCGGTTCCTCGACGAGCTGCCCGACCGCCTCGTGCCCGAGCTCGACGGGCCCGACCTCGCCGACGTCCAGGTGGCCGTGGCCGCGCTGCTGCTCGCGGCGGTGCTGCTGGCGCTCGCGGCGGTGGTCGGTGCGGCGGTGGTCAACTGGCGCTTCCGGCTGGTGCGGCGGGGGGCGACGCTGGTCGCCGTCCGCGGGCTGGTCACCCGGCGGCACACCGAGCTGGAGGTCGACCGCATCCGCGGCGGCACCCTCAGCGAGGGCGTCGGCATGCGCTGGGTGCGGGCGGCCCGGGTGAACGCGCTGGTCACCGGCCTCGGCCAGGCCAGCCGCCGGGGCCAGCTGCTGCCGCTGGGACCGCGGACGGCGGCCGAGGCGCTGCTGCGCCGGCTGGTCGAGGACCCGGGGCGTCTGGTGGGCCACCCGCCCGCGGCCCGGCGCCGGCGACTGGTCCGCGCCGTCGGGGCCGGCCTGCTGCTCACCGCCGCGGGCGGCGTCGCGACGGTCACCCTCGGCTGGTGGTGGGTGCTGGCCGCCGGGGTGGTGCTCACCGTGCTCGGCGTCCCGATCGGGATCGGCCGGTACCACGCCCTGGGGCACACGGCCGGCGCGCGCACGTTCAGCGTGCGCAGCGGCTGGCTGGTGCGGGAGCAGGCGGTGCTGCAGCGCCGCGCGGTCGTCGGCTGGCAGGTCCGGCAGAGCGTCGTGCAACGCCGTGCCGGCGTGGCCACGGTCGTGGCCTGCGTCGGCGCCGGCAGCGGCGGCTACGCCGCGATCGACATGGCCGCCGCGGACGTCGCCACCTTCACCGCCGCGGCGTCGTCGGGGACGTGGGCCGGGACCCTCGCGTCCTGAGGTCGGGACGCCCCACGCCCGGCGGGGGTCCGGCGGAGCGCCGAGGGTGCCGGCACGACGGCATGGCGTCCGCGCCCGGTCCCCGTGGCCCACGGCCGGCCGGCGCGCAGTCCTCGGTCACCTCCCCGCCGGCGGGCCGGCGGCTCCCGCACCGGACAGCCCGCCGACCAGGCCGGCCGCCGCCGCCGGGTGCCGGGCGGCCAGCAGCCCGGCGGCCGCCAGCACGTACCGCCGGTCGACGACGACGGTCGCCCCGGCGAGCACGCCGCCGGCTCCGCCCCGGTCGGCGGCGACCCCGGCGACCGCGGCCTCGAGCGCGGCCGGCCCGGCGTGCCGGAACACCCCGCCGGAGAGGACGACGAGCCCCGACCCCCGGGCGCCCGCGCCGCCCGATCCGTAGGCCTGCTCGGCGCGCAGGTGCCGGCGCAGCGCGATCGTGGCGGCCGCGACGCCGAGGTCCAGCGCGTCCTCGCCGGGCACCGGCACGTCCTCGGCGGCGGCGGCCGCCCGCAGCGCCGCGACGCTCGCCGCGACGCCGAGGTCACCCTCGACCGTGCGCCGCGCGGCCGGGACGCCGACCGCCTCGCGGCCCAGGCTCGCCTGCTCGGCGTCCGGGTCGGGTACGCAGTACACGTCCGTGGTCGCGCCCCCGACGTCCACCACGACCACCCCCGGTGCGGGTGCCCCGGAGCGCGCCGCCGCCAGGACGGTCACCCCCGCGAGGACGGCGTCCGGGGTCACGGTCTGCACCCACTCCCGCAGCCGGGGATCGGTGGAGAGCCGGTCACCGCCGATCACGTGCCGGAGGAAGACCGCCCGGATCGCCGCCCGCGCCGGTCCCGGGGCCAGCCGGCCGATGTCGGGCAGCACGTTGTCCGTCACGGTCACCGGCAACCCGCCGTCCCGCAGCACGGCCGCCACCTCCTCGCGGACGGCGGCGTTGCCCGCCAGCACCACCGGCACGGACCGACGCAGGACGCCGCGGCCCCCCGGCACCCGGGGAGGGACCCCCGCGTCCTCAGCACGCTCGGGGCGGGACCCGGGCGGGGACCGCCGCTCCAGCGCGGCCGAAGCAGCCAGGGCACCGGCGTTGTGCCGCAGCACCGAGGCCTCCCCGCCGTCGGTGCCGCCGACCAGCAGGACGACGTCCGGCTCCGCCGCCGCCAGCCGGGCGAGGTCCTCGCCGGCCAGCCGCCCCGCCGCCACGTGGACGACGCGGGCGCCGGCCGACAGTGCCGCCCGGTGCCCCGCCTCGGCGCTGATCAGCTCCTCGTAGCCGATCACCGCCAGCCGGAGCCCGCCACCGGCACTGGAGCAGGCGAGCACCGGGACACCGGTGAAGCCGGCGGTCGCGGCCAGCACCCCGCGGACGACGTCCTGGGGGTCGGTGGGCGCCTGCGCGGTGGCGAGGAGGTCGCCGTCGGGCAGCCCGACGAGGGCGGCCTTGGTCCAGGTCGAGCCGATGTCGACGCAGGCGACGCGGCTCATGCGCGGTGCAGCCCGGCCGCGGTGGCGCCGGCGGTCAGCGCGTCCAACCCGAAGGCCTGCACCGGACCGAGCGCGCCGACGCCGCGCAGGCCGTGCTCGGCGGCGTGCGTGGCACCCCAGGCCAGCAGCTCGGCGGTGAGGCCGTAGGGCTCGGGCCCGGCCAGCTCGACGCGGCCGAGCACCGCACCGGTGCGGTCCCGGACCTCGGCCACCGTGCGGGTGCGGGCCTCGGCGAGGGTCCGCTCCGAGGGCGCCTCCCCGACCCGGGCAGCGACCGCCGCGGCCAGCCGCTGCGTGCCCCGGCGCACCAGCGGCAACCGCCCTGCGGGCGGCACCAGCGGGGCCAGCCGGTGCGCGACCGGTGTCAGCGCGCCGAACCAGTCCAGGTGGACGCCGACCTCGCGCAGCCCGGGCGCGAGGCCCGGCAGCGTCAGGTGCTCGGCGCCGCCCACCGACAGCCCGCGCCGGGGCCGCCCGCCGGCCTCGAACCGCCACACCCGCCGGCCCGCCGCCTCCTCTCGCAGCCGGCCGCCGGTGAAGGCGAAGCCGGGTTCGAGCAGCACGCCGGCCAGCGAGACCAGCGTGCCGCGCGAGAACGCCTGTCCCGAGGTGCCGTCGAGGGCGTACCCGACGTCGACCCGGTGGGCCCGGTCGCCGGCCTCCACCAGCGCGAGCGCTGCGGCGAGCGTGCCCGGGACGTAGTCCAGACCGAAGGCGGGCACCAGCCCGGCGCCGGTGGCCGCGGCGCGCGGGCCGGCGTCCTCGAAGACCCGGCGGACGAACGGCGGCTCGCCCGTGGAGTCCAGGTAGACCGCCCCCGCGTCGACCGCGGCCTCGACCGCCGGGCCGCCGAGCCGGAGGAACGGGCCGACGGTGCTGACCAGCACGTCGCCGGCGCCGAGCAGGGCCCGCACGGACGCCGGGTCGCCGACGTCGGCCCGCACGGTCTCCAGGCCGCCGAGCCGGTCGGCCAGGGCCGCGAGGCGGACGGGGTCGCGGCCGGCGAGCACCGGGTGGGCACCGCGTACGGCCAGCGCCTGCGCGGTCCGCGAGCCCGTGTAGCCGGTCGCACCGAGGAGGACGATCCGCGCGGTCACCGGGCCGACCCTAGCCAGGCGTGTTGATCGAGGTGGTCGGGTAGCGGGCCCGCGATGCGCCCCGATCGGTTGCCTCACGCAACTCACTGCTGCGGAGCGCCGGTGCCCCTGCCCAGGTTCACCCTGCCCGCCAGCGCGGCGGCCTCCACCCGTGTGGCGACGCCGAGGCTGCGCAACAGGTGGGCGACCAGCCGCTTGGCGGTGCGCTCGGACACGTGCAGCGTCGTGGCGATGTCCATCGTGCTGGTCCCGTCGGCGACCAGCCGCCACAGCCGACGCTCGTCGGCGGTCAGCCGGTCGGCGATGGTCTGCTCGCCGGTCGGGGCGGCGTCCTCGAGCAGCCGGCGCAGCAGGTCCTCCGGCAGCACCGACCAGCCGTCCAGGACGGCGAGCAGGGGCCGCACCAGCGCCTCCGGGTCGGCGGTCTTGGGCAGGAAGCCGGCCGCGCCCGCGCGCAGCGCCTCGATGGCGCCGTCGGCCTCGGCCAGTCCCGACAGCGCCACGACCCGGACCATGGGGTCCGCGCGGCGCACCGCGGCGATCGCCCGCGTCCCGCCGGGCGGCGGCATGTGCAGGTCGATCACGGCGACGTCGGCGTGGTACCGGCGCACCAGCGCAGCGGCCGCCGAGGCGTCATCCGTCGTCCCCACGATCCGCACCCGCCCGTCACTCACCTCGGGCAGCAGCAGAGCCAGCCCCCGGCTGAACAGCGGGTGGTCGTCGACGAGCACGACGTCGACAGGACGGCGCCCAGCCCCGGCGTCGGTCAACCCGATCTCTCCCCAGACGGTCGCTGCGCCCGGCGCGCTGCTGGCCGGACCGCACGACGGAGGTGCCCATGACCCTGGCCGCCAACCCACCGACGCCGCACGCCCGCCACCGGCTCCTCGCCGACCTGTTCCACCTCGTCCGCACCCACCTGCACCGGACCGGGGTCCCCGAGGAGGCACCGGCCACCCCCGAGGACGCCGTCGTCCGGGCGCTGTGCCACGACATGCGCTCCCCCCTGGCGTCGCTGGAGGCGGCGCTCGGGTCACTCGGCCGGGGCGGGAGCGCGTCGGGGCAGGCAGCCGACCCCGCCGAGCTGCTGGAACTGGCCCGCGCCCAGACCGCGCACCTGTCGTCGATGCTGCGCACGGCCGCGGCCACGGGCGGGGCGATCGGCCGCGGCCGCGGGGCGCGCACGCTGGGCGACGTCGTCCGCGTCTCCGCCACGACCTCCGGCCTGCCCCCGCGGCAGCTGACCGTGCGCTTCGACGACGGTGCGGAGGAGGTCGGCGTCGCCGACGCCCGGGTCCAGCGGATCCTGGTCAACCTGCTGGAGAACGCACACCGCCACGGGGAGGGTGCCCCCGTCCAGGTGGTGGTCTCCCGGCGGCCCGGCTGGGCGCACCTGGCGCTCACCCAGGCCGTCGCCCGGCCCGAGCGGCTGATCGGCCACCTCGGCACCGAGCTGCCGCCCCCGGACCTGACCGGCCTGGGTCTGTGGTCGGTGCGCCGGCAGACCCGGGAGCTCGGCGGCCGGGTGGTGTGGGAGGTCGACGGCCCCGCGCTGACCCTCACCGTGCAGCTCCCCGACCGCTGAGAGAGGACCCCTCCGCCCCCCACGCCTCGCGAGTCGGCGCGGGTCCCTGCAGAGGGGGCCGGATTGGCACCGGCGGGCCACCGCTCGGCACGGGCGGGCCACCGGGCGCGGGCAGATCCGTGGTGTCACCGCATCGGCGGTGCTCGCGACGACGCCAGGGAGAACACGGACATGTTCACGCACACCCACGCCCTGCAGTACGAGGCCAAGCCCGACGGCCCCGACCCGGACTTCGCGCGGAAGATGCAGGAGATCCTCGGTGGCCAGTGGGGCGAGATGACCGTCGCCACGCAGTACCTGCTGCAGGGCTGGAACTGCCGGCTGCCCGGCAAGTACAAGGACCTGCTCCTCTCGATCGGCACCGAGGAGCTGGCCCACGTCGAGATGATCGTGACCATGATCGACCGGCTGCTCGACCACATCCCGCTCAAGCCGGACGCCGCCGACCGCACCAAGGAGGCCGCCGCCGGGTACGGCCAGCACAACCCGCAGCACCCGATCGTCAACGGCGCCGGCGCCTCGTACATGGACAGCATGGGCAACCCCTGGACCGGCGCGTACGTCACCGCCAGCGGCAACCTCATGGCCGACTTCATGTACAACGCGACCGCCGAGATGCAGGGCCGGCTCCAGGTGGCCCGGCTCTACAACATGACCGACGACCCCGGCGTGAAGGACATGCTGCGGTTCCTCATCACCCGCGACCACTACCACCAGCAGCAGTGGCTGGCCGCGTGCGAGGAGCTCAAGGACGACGGCATCGAGGGCATCCCGGTGCCCGAGGCGTTCCCGCTGGAGGAGGAGGTCGGCGACCTCGGCTACACCTTCATCGACGCCTCCGACGGCCCCGAGGCGGCGTCGGGCCGCTGGGCGTCGGGTCCGTCGGTCGACGGCCGCGGTCAGTTCTCCGCCCGGCCGATCGAGGCGACCGCGGACGCCCCGATCCTGCCCCCGGGTGACCCGCGGCTGTTCCCGACGCCGCAGCAGCCGGGGCAGTCGATGCTGCAGAAGGCCAAGGACATGCTCAAGTGAGCCGGCCCACCAGCTCACCCGGGCAGCAGAGCAGCTGACCACCCCCGTCCTGCGCCGTCGCCGCGCCGGTGACCGGGTCCTCGGTGACCCGGCCGCCGGCCGGCGGGACGCCTCCACCCCCGGAGGAAGCACCGTGCACCTGCACCTCCCCGCCGTCCTGCTGACGGTGGTCTACGCCGCGGCCGTCGCCGTGGCGGTCACCGCGCCCGGCGAGCACGCCCTCGCGGGTCTCGTCGTCCTCGCCGGCCTGGTCACCCGCTGGGCCGTCCGCCACCGCCGCGCGGGGGTCACCCCCGCCCCCGCGGCGCCCGCCGTCGACGCCGTCCTGGCGCCCGACACAGCTCCCGCCCGGGCCGCCGCCTGAGGGCCGCCCACGACGCGCGAGGCGCGCGTCCCCGTGTGGGGACGCGCGCCTCGGCCGTGCGGACCGGCCCCGTCCCGGGTCCCGCCCTGAGCGTGCGAAGGGCGGGGAGGACGGGGTCCTTCTAGTGCTGGACGGCCTTCTCCGCACCGATCCCGGTGAACGCCCGCACCTCGAGCTCGGCCCACTTGGCCTCGTCGGGCTTCTCCTTGGAGAGGATCGTGCCCAGCCAGCCGAGGAAGAACGACAGCGGGATGGACACCAGGCCCGGGTTGTTGAGCGGGAACCAGGAGAAGTCGACGCCCTGGATCAGCGAGGTGCTCTTGCCCGTCGCCTCGACGATCGGCGCGCCCGACACCACCGGCGAGAAGATGATCAGCGTGATGCACGCGATCAGGCCGCCGTACATCGACCACAACGCGCCCTGGGTGGTGAAACGCTTCCAGAACAGCGTGTAGAGGATGGTCGGCAGGTTCGCCGACGCCGCGACGGCGAAGGCCAGCGCCACCAGGAAGGCGATGTTCAGCCCGGCCTGCAGGGCCAGGATGCCCAGCCCGATGGAGATCGCGCCGATGACGACGGCGGTGATGCGGGCGATCCGCACCTCGCCGTTGGGCGGCACCTTGCCCTTCTTGATCACCGAGGCGTACACGTCGTGCGCGAACGACGCCGACGCGGTGATCGTCAGGCCCGCGACGACCGCGAGGATCGTGGCGAAGGCGACGCCGGCGATGACGCCCAGCAGGATCGTGCCGCCGAGCTCGAAGGCCAGCAGCGGCGCGGCCGAGTTGACCGCACCGGGGGCGCCGAGGATGGTCTCCGGGCCCACCAGCGCACCGGCGCCGTAGCCGATGACCAGGCTGAACAGGTAGAAGATGCCGATCAGCCAGATCGCCCACACCACCGAGCGCCGGGCGTCCTTCGCCGTCGGCACGGTGTAGAAGCGCATGAGGACGTGCGGCAGGCCCGCCGTCCCGAGCACGAGCGCCAGGCCCAGGGAGACGAAGTCCAGCTTCGAGGTGTTGGTCGCGCCGTACTGCGCGCCGGGCGCCAGGACGTCACGGCCGGCCACGGCGTTGTCGACCGACCCGCCGAGCAGCGAGGACAGGTTGAAGCCGAACTTCGCCAGCACCCACACCGTCATGACCAGCGCGCCGGCGATGAGCAGGGAGGCCTTGATGATCTGCACGTAGGTCGTGCCGCGCATGCCGCCGACGAGCACGTAGATGATCATCAGCGCGCCGACCAGGATGACGACCAGCGCCTGGGCCGCCTCGCCGGTGACCCCGAGCAGCAGGGTCACCAGCCCACCGGCGCCCGACATCTGCGCCAGCAGGTAGAACAGCGACACCGCGAGGGTGGAGATCGCCGCCGCCGTCCGGACCGGGCCCTGCCGCATCCGGAAGGCCAGCACGTCGGCCATCGTGAAGCGCGCGGTGTTGCGCATCAGCTCGGCGACCAGCAGCAGCGCCACCAGCCAGGCGACGAGGAAGCCGATCGAGTACAGGAAGCCGTCGTAGCCGAAGACGGCGATGGCGCCGGCGATGCCGAGGAAGGACGCCGCCGACAGGTAGTCGCCCGCGATGGCCAGCCCGTTCTGGGTGCCGCTGATGTTGCGCCCGGCCGCGTAGTAGTCCGCGGCGCTCTTGTTGGTGCGGCTGGCCCGGAACGTGATGACCAGGGTGACGGCGACGAACGCGGCGAAGATCGAGATGTTGACGGCGGGTTCGCCGATGGTCGCCGAGTCGGCGGCGAGGAGGTCATCCACGGGACGCACCCCCGCTGACCGAGCTGTCCGGGCCGGGCCGGCCGTGGGCGTACTCGTGGTGCTCCAGGCGGTTGCGCATCTCGTCGGCGATGGGGTCGGTCTGCTTGTTCGCGTGCGCCACGTACAGGTGCGTGATGACGAACGTCGTCAGGAACTGCGCCAGGCCGAGCAGGATGCCGAGGTTGACGTTGCCGAACACCCGGGTCGACATGAGGTCCGGCGCGTAGGTCGACAGGAGCACGTAGAGCAGGTACCAGGCGAGGAAGGCGACGGTCATGGGGAAGGCGAACCGCCGGAACCGCCGCTTGAGCTCGGTGAACTCGGGTGAGTCCTGGGCCTGGCGGTACTCCTCCGGTGTCAGCAACCTGCGTTCGTCGGGTGGTGTCACGGGGCGTCCTCCCCTGTCGGACCGGCGACCAGCGAAATCGTGATCGGGATCACTGTAGGAGGCGCCCACCGGCCCCGTCTTGTCGTCGACACCGATCCGTGTCGCACGACCGTTGCCTGCCGGTGACCGTGCGGGAACGCGGCGACGCTGCAATGGGTCATGGCTGCATCCGGAGGGACGTCGACGGGCTGGTTCCCGGTGGCGCGCGCCGTCGAGGTCGGGACGACGCCGGTGCCGGTGGGCGCCGGTGGGCGGGCGTACGTGGTGGTCCGCCTGCGACCCGGCGGGGAGGTGAGCGCCTTCCCCGCCCGCTGCCCGCACCGCCTGGTGCCGCTGGCGGCGGCGACGGTGACCGGGGGTCGCCTCCAGTGCCCGTACCACGGGTGGCGGTTCGACGGCGAGGGCCGCTGCACGTCGATCCCCTCGCTCGGCGGCGACGGCACCCCGCCCCCGCGTGCCGACCTGGCGATGCCCTGGGCGGTCGACGAGCGACACGGCTGGATCTGGCTGGCGCCCGAGCGGACCGCCGTGCCCACGCCGCCGCGGCCGACGGCCGACACCCTCGCCGAGCCGGCACCGCCGCCACCGGAGCCCCGGGGGCCGGCGTTCGGCAACCTGGCGCCCGCGCTGGAGCACGCGTGGCACCCCGTGGCCCTGTCCGGCGAGCTGCGCGCGGGCGGCTGGCTGCAGGTCCGGCTGCTGGGCCGCACCTGGCTGCTCCGCCGCACCGAGGAGGGTCTGCAGGCCGATCCCCCGGCGTTCGCGGTGCGGGAGCGGCTGGGCGTGGTCTGGTTGGCGCCGGCCGAGCCGCGGGACGTGCCCCTGGACGTGCCCGAGGACGGCGACCGGCGCTTCGTGAGCACCTGGCTGCCGCCGGTGCGCTCCCCCGGTCCGGCCGGCCCGCTGGCCGACACCTTCCTCGACGTCGCGCACGCCCCGTTCGTGCACAGCCGGATCGGTGGCCGGCCGGAGGAGGCGGAGGTCCCGCCGTTCGAGGTGACCCCGGAGCGCGGCGGGTTCCGGGCCGCGCTGGAACGGCCGTACGAGACCCCGCACCACCCGGACGGCATCGACGGCCCGCCGGTCCGGCGAGGGGCCACCTACACCTACCGGGCACCGTTCCAGCTGCGGCTGCGGCTGGACTCCCCGGAGACCGGCGCGGTCACCACGGTCCTCTGCCTGCTCCAGCCGGAGGACGCCGACTCGACCCGCGTCTACACGCGGATGCTGCTGTCCGCGGGCCCGGGCGCGCGCCTGCCCTGGCCCGACGACGTCGCCCGCGAGGTGGCCATCCAGCGGCAGGTGCTCGCCGAGGACCTCGCGGTCCAGGCCCTGCTGCCCGACCGCGGCCTGCCACTGGACCTGCGCGAGGAGCTGCACGTGCGGTCCGACCGGCTCGGCGTGGCCCTCCGGCAGGCGCTGTGCGACTTCGCCGACACGGTGCCCCGGCTCCGTGGCGTGGCCTGATCGGCTGCCCTGGGGCTCACTCCGCGGGGAGCAGCTCCCCGCACGCGGGACAGTGCGTGGGCGGGTCCTCGTCGGCCATCCGCCCGCAGGCCGGGCACACCCGCTGCAGCCAGCAGGGCGGGTCGCCGCCCTCCGGCTCGACCGGCCGGCGCGGCGCGGGGTCGGCGGCGGACGACGCCGCCCCGGGGCCGGCCGGCGCTGCCGGACCGGCCGGCCCCGGCCGCGTGCCGCCCAGCGCCCTCCCGTACTCCGACAGCGCGTCCAGGACGGCGGCGCGACGATCGGCGGGGAGCCCGTCGAGCGCCACGCGCAGCTCGGTCAGCCGCAGGTCGTCGTAGCGGTCGAGCAGCGCCCGCCCCGCTCCGGTGGGGCGCAGGACGACCTCGCGGCGGGTGTGCGGCGCCGGCTGCCGGTCCGCCAGGCCCGCGACCACCAGCCGGTCGACCAGCCGGCTGGCCGCGGACACGCCGGTCCCCAGCACGTCGGCGAGCGCGGCCAGCTTCCCGCCGTCGAGGCCGGCGAGCACGGTGAGCGCCCGCAACTGGGCGACCGGGACGCCGCCGAGCCGGCCCGCGGCGCGGGTGGAGACGCCCACGACCGCGCGGGCGAGGGTCAGCAGGACCTCGTCGTCGTCTCGCACGACCACACCATGACGATCCCGTTGCAGGACGGCAACGGTCGGCATCCGGCTCGCCGCCGAGGACCGGACCCCGGCGCCGCCGTTCGGCTCCCCCGACCCGGCCGGCGACGTCGACCCCTGACCGCCACCCCGGGGCGCGGCGGCCTGGGATGCTGGCGGTCGTGCCGTCCCCCGCCGCCCGCCGCACCGCCTTCGCCGTCGTCGCCACCCTCGTCGGCCCCGCCGTCTGGGTCGCCCGGGCCGCGTGGGGGCTGCCCACCGCCCTCGGCGCCAGCCGCCGCGAGGTGCGCTCCTACGCCGCGGGCTCCCCCCAGTTCACCGACGGCCGCTTCCACAACCGCCTGTCCACCCCGCAGCTGCCGCCGGCCAACGCCCGGCGGGGGCTGCTGCGGCAGATGCACGAGGAGCGGCACACCGGCCTGCCGGCCCGGCCGGTGCCGTTGGCCGGCCCCGAGTTCCCCGCCGAGGCCGGGGCCCTGGCGGTCACCTGGTTCGGCCACTCCAGCGCGCTCGTGGAGGTCGACGGCCGACGGGTGCTGGTCGACCCGGTGTGGGGCGAGCGCGTCTCGCCGTCCCCGCTGCTGGGACCGACCCGGCTGCACCCCGCGCCGGGACCGCTCGCCGAGCTGCCGCCGGTGGACGCGGTCCTGGTCTCGCACGACCACTACGACCACCTCGACCTGCCGACGGTCCGCGAGCTGCTGCGCACGCAGACGGCGCCCTTCGTCGTGCCCCTGGGCATCGGTGCGCACCTGCGCGGCTGGGGCGTGCCGGAGGAGCGGATCGTCGAGCTCGACTGGGACGGTTCGGCCGAGGTCGCCGGGCTGACGCTGACCTGCACCGAGGCGCGGCACTTCTCCGGCCGGTTCCTCACCCGGGACACCACGCTGTGGGCCTCCTGGGTGATCGCCGGGCCGCGGCACCGGGTGTTCTTCGGCGGCGACACCGGCTACACCCCGGCCTTCGCCGGCATCGGCGCGCGACTGGGACCCTTCGACCTCACCCTGCTGCCGATCGGCGCCTACAACGACGCCTGGCAGTACATCCACATGACGCCGGAGGAGGCCGTCCGCGCCCACGGCGACCTCGGCGGCGGGCTGCTCGTGCCGGTCCACTGGGCGACGTTCAACCTGGCCTTCCACCGCTGGGCGGAGCCGGTGCAGCGGCTGTGCGCGGCCGCCCGGCGCACGGGGGTCGAGGTGGCGGTGCCGCGGCCGGGCGAGCGGGTCGACGTGCTCGCGCCGCCGCCGCTGCGCGACTGGTGGACGCCCGTGGGCTCGCTCGCCGACGAGCCGGGTGAGGAGGGTGACGCCGGCGTGGGCAGCTCGGTGCTGGCGCGGGCGGCGTCCTGGCTGGTGGCCCGCCGGCAGGCCGACTGACCTCTCCACCTCCCGGGAGCTCGGGGCGGCCCTGCACGGGGCCGTGCTCAGCCCAGCAGCCGACCCACCTCGGCGAGGCCGGCCGCCTCGCGTCGCGGGGTCCCCCCGTCGGGGTCGAGCGTGTGGCCCGGGCGGCGCAGCCGGACGACCTCGATGCCGGCCGCCAGGGCCCCGCGCACGTCGCGGGCGGACGTCGCCACGTGCGTGAGCTGCCCGCCGGCCCGCGCCAGCGCCCGCCGGTAGATCCGGGCGTCGGGCTTGTAGGCGCGCAACCGCTCGGAGGTCAGGACGGCGTCGTCGTCGACCAGCGGCGCGACGCGGGTGCGGGCGAAGACGGCGTCGTCCACGTTGGACAGGACGCCGACCCGGTGCCGGCCGGCCAGCGCGGCCAGCCCCTCGGGGACGTCGGGCCACAGGGGCCAGTCGCCGACGGACGCCAGCAGCGCGGCGCTGTCGGCGGTGGCGTCCCGGTCGACGCCGAGCCGGGCGTAGGTGGCCGCCAGCGCGCGACGGCTGTGCTCGGCGAACGGGATCCAGTCGGACTCGTCGCGCTGGGAGGCCTTGTTGGCGGCGTCCCAGGCGTCGTAGAGCCGCCGGCCGTCCCCTCCGGTGAGGCGGGTCAGCGCGGCGGACCCGCCGGTGCGGGAGTCGATGAGCGCGCTGAACAGGTCGACGGTGAGCAGTGCCACGGCGCGGATCCTGCCCCGCTCAGCCGGGCGTGGGGCACGACGCGCGCCGGGATCAGCGCAGCAGCTTGGACAGCCGCCGGTCGGCCAGGGGCTTGCCGCCGGTCTGGCACGTCGGGCAGTACTGCAGCGAGGTGTCGGCGAAGCTGACCTCGCGCACGGTGTCGCCGCAGACCGGGCAGGGCAAGCCGGTGCGCGCGTGCACCTGCAGCCCCGACCGCTTCTCGCCCTTCATCGTCGCCGCCTGCTGGCCGACCTGGCGTGCCAGCGCGTCGGTGAGCGTTCCGCGCACCGCCTCGTACAGGCGGAGGACCTCGTCGTCGCCGAGCTTGTCGGCCATCTTGAACGGCGACAGGCGGGCGGCGTGCAGGATCTCGTCGGAGTAGGCGTTGCCGATGCCGGCGATCAGCGTCTGGTCGGTGAGCGCGCCCTTGAGCTGGCCTGAGCGGCTGTGCATCAGTGCCGCGAACGTCTCCGGGTCGACGGCCAGCGCGTCCGGGCCGAGGCGGGCGATGCCGGGAACCTCGGCCGGGCTCCGGACGACGTGGACGGCCAACCCCTTGCGCGTGCCGGCCTCGGTGAGGTCGAAGCCGGGGGCGGGCGGGTCGGAGTCGAGGGGGTCCAGGTGGACCCGGACCGCCAGCGGGCCCTTGCCCGGCTTCGGCGGCGCGGTGGGCAGCCCGGTGCGCCAGTGCAGCCAGCCGGCCCGGGCCAGGTGGACGACCAGGTGCAGGCCGGAGACGTCCAGGTCGAGGAACTTCCCGTGCCGGGCGACGCCGGTCAGCTCCAGCCCGCCGAGCGCGGACAGCGGCGGGTCGAAGGTCTTGATCGCCTGGACGGCGGCGAGGTCGATCCGCGTCACCACCCGGCCGACGGCGTTCTCGCGGAGGAACGCGACCAGCGCCTCCACCTCGGGCAACTCGGGCACCGGGTCATGATCCACCGGATCCGCGACGCGCGCCGTCCCCGATCGGGTGCAGTTCCGCGGATGGGCCCGGGGGCCCGTCCGCGGACGTGCGCGCAGCTCAGGAGACGCCGGCGTCCTCGGTGAGCGCGACGGTGGCACCGGGCTCGTGCCGCGCCTGGTCGGCGACCGCGGCGGCCACCGCGTGGGTGACCTCGGGGTCGAACACGCTGGGGATGATGTAGTTGGCGTTGAGCTGGTCGTCCTTGACCACGGCCGCGATCGCCTCGGCCGCCGCGAGCAGCATGCCGTCGCTGATCTCCCGGGCGCGCGCGTCGAGCAGGCCGCGGAAGACACCGGGGAACGCCAGCACGTTGTTGATCTGGTTGGGCAGGTCCGAGCGGCCGGACGCGACGATGGCCGCGTGCTGCCGGGCCCGCACCGGGTCGACCTCGGGGGTCGGGTTGGCCATCGGGAAGACGACGGCCCGGTCCGCCATCCGGGCGAGGTCGTCGACGTCGAGCACGTTGCCCGCGCTCACGCCGATGAAGACGTCGGCGCCCTCGAGCGCGTCGGGCAGCTCCCCGCGCACGCAGGCGGGGTTGGTGCGCTGCGCCAGGTCGCGCTTCGCGGAGGAGAGCCGCTCGTCGTCGGGGGACAGGATGCCCTCGCGGTCCCACACCAGCACGTGGCGGGCGCCGGCCTTGAGCATGAGGTGCACGATCGCCGTCCCGGCCGCACCGCCACCGGCGACGACGATCCGCACGTCCTCGAGCCGCTTGTCGACGACGCGCAGGGCGTTGCGCAGCGCGGCCAGCGCGACGATCGCCGTCCCGTGCTGGTCGTCGTGGAACACCGGGATGTCGAGCTTCTCCCGCAGCCGGGCCTCGATCTCGAAGCAGCGCGGGGCGGCGATGTCCTCGAGGTTGATGCCGCCGAAGCCGGGGGCGAGCAGTTCCACGGTGCGCACGATCTCGTCGACGTCCTGGGTGTCCAGGCAGATCGGCCAGGCGTCGATGTCGGCGAACCGCTTGAACAGGACCGCCTTGCCCTCCATGACCGGCATCGCGGCACCCGGGCCGATGTCGCCCAGACCGAGGACGGCGGACCCGTCGGTGACCACCGCGACGGTGTTGCCCTTGATCGTCAGCCGGCGGACGTCGTCGGGGTTCTCCGCGAGCGCCAGGCAGACCCGGGCGACACCGGGGGTGTAGGCCATCGACAGGTCGTCGCGGGTCTTCAGCGGCACCTTGGACGCCACCTCGAGCTTGCCGCCCAGGTGCAGCAGGAACGTCCGGTCGCTGACCTTGCGGACCTTCACCCCGGGGACGGCGCGCAGGGCGTCGACCATCTCCTCGGAGTGCGCGGCGTCGGCGGCCGAGCACGTGACGTCGACGGTGAGCCCGTCGGAGCGGGAGTCGACGACGTCGATCGCGGTGACCGCGCCGCCGGCCGAGCCGACCGCCGTGGCGATCCGGCCGATCGACGCCGGGTCGCCGTCGGCGGTGAGCCGCACGGTGATCGAGTACGAGGCCGAGGTCACCGGCCCGCGGGGCGGCGTCGCCGGCTCGCCGAGGGAGGTGTCGTCGGTGCTGGGCGTGGCTGCGGTGTCGGTGCTCATGGCGGGCTCCATGGTCCCACTCCGCCCGCCGCCGGACCCCCTTGCGGTCACAACGGTCACGTGGGTTCGAGCACGAGTTCGAGACCGCCGTCGGCGGCCAGCGCCACCCGGGCCGCGTCGTCGAGGGCCGGCCGGTGCGCGAGGTCGGCCACCGCCCGCTCCGGTCCGGCGGGGAAGGCGACCACGACCACCCGCGCCGGCCGCTCGCCCGCCCGCAGCGACCAGGCCGTACCCCGGGGGCAGACCGCCGTCCCACCGCGGGCCAGCACGCGGGGGACGTCGTCCCCCAGGGAGAGGACGGGACGACCGGCGAGGACGACGAGCACCAGGTCCGCGCGCCGCGCGCGGCACCGGCGCAGGACACGCCCCGCGGGCACCGACACGACGACGGCGCCGGGGACGTCGGGCAGCTGCATGCCGGCACGCTCGCCCACCCCGCTGGTGGGGCGCTGGTGGACGGCGACCAGCGCCCCACCAGCCCGGGACCAGCGCCGCTCCCGAGGCTCCTCGGCGACCGACATCCCCCTGCCTTGGAGCTGGAACCGAGATGACCACCACCCCGCAGTTGTCCGCGCCGGCGGCGCCGACGCGGAGCCCGTCACCGCGGAAGGAGATCGGCGTCTTCCTCGGGACGACCGCCGCCCTCCTCGCGGGCACCACCACCGTCGCGGCGTCGCAGGGTGCCGACGCCGCCCACGTGGACCAGGCGCCGCCGATGGTGCAGGCCGTCCTGTACAGCCAGGCCCTGATCCCCCTCCTCGCCGCCGTCGTCGCCCGGCTGGCGGTGACCGGCAGCCTGCGGCGGCCCGGCTGGGGCTTCCGCCGCGTCCCGCTGCGTGTCCTGGGACGTGCCTGGCTGTGGGCCCTGCTCACGACCCTGGCCGGCGGCGTGCTGCTGTGGGTCACCGGCCTGGGCGGCGTCGACTCGGGAGGCCTCGGCGTGATGCCCGTGCTGGGCCTGACGGTCCTCGTCGGGCCCTACGTGCTGCTGGCACTCGCCGAGGACGTCGGCTGGCGCGGGCTGCTGGTGACGCGGCTGGCCCAGGTGGCCGGCCCGCGCACGGTGGTGCTGGTCAGCGGTGTGGCCTGGGCGCTGTTCCACTGGCCGCTGGTGCTGTTCCTCGGCGGGGCCCCCGCCGGCCTGCCGGTGGCCTTCGCCCTGCTGTGCACGACCATCGGGAGCACCGCGCTGGGCGCCGCGCTGGCCGGCATGCAGCTGCGGTGGGGGATCTGGCCCGGGGTGCTCGCGCACGCCGTCGCCAACGCGACCCTGTACCACGTGCTGGTGCCGCTGACCGCCGAGCGCGAGCTCACCGCCTGGTTCTCGGCCGAGACGGGCCTGTTCGGCTGGCTGGTCCTGGTCGCCGGGGCAGCGGTCTGGTGGCGGCGGTACCCCCTGACGCGTGCGTCGGACGGGTCCACCGTCCCGGGCTGAGCCGCCGCCCGCGCGGGGGACGCCGGAGGACCGCTCCACCGCCTACCCTCCGCACCCGTGGACCTGCGGGTGAGCGTGCTCGGCGCGACCCGGGTGACCCGGGACGGGGAGGAGCTGGACCTCGGCGGGCGCCGGCCCGCCGAGGTCCTCGCGCTGCTGGCGGCGGCCGAGGGCCGGGCGGTGCCGGCCGACGTCCTGGCCGACCGGCTGTGGCGTGGCCGGCCGCCGGCGACGGCGGCCACCACCCTGCAGGGCCACGTCGCCCGGCTGCGCCGCCTCCTCGACCCCGGGCGCACCGGCCGGGAGGCGACGGTCCTGGTGACCCGCGGCGGCGGGTACGCGCTCGACCTCCCGCGGACGGCGGTGGACGCCCACGCCTTCGCCGACGCGGTGGCCGCGGCGACGGTCCGCGGCGACGCCGCGGCCGCCGGGCTGCTGCCGGCCGCGCTGGCCCTCTGGCAGGAGCGCCCGTTCGCCGACGTCGCGGACGTGCCGGAGGTCGCCCCCGTCGTCGCCCGGCTGGAGGAGCTGCACCGGGGAGCCGTGGAGCGGCTCGCGGAGGCACGCCTGGCGCTCGGCGGCGGCGCCGAGCTGGTGCCCGACCTCGCCGCGGCCGCCGCCGCCGAGCCGCTGCGCGAGCGCACCGCCGCCCTCCTGGCCCGCGCCCTCTACCGGGCCGGCCGGCAGGGCGAGGCGCTCGACGTGCTGCGGAGCACGCGCGAGCGCATCGCCGACGAGCTGGGCCTGGACCCCTCCCGCGAGCTGCGGGACCTCGAGGCGGCGCTGCTCCGGCAGGAGCCCACCCTGGCGCCGACGCCGCCACCGGCGCCGTCCCGGCCCCCGGTCCAGGCGGACGCCCCGGTGCCGGACGGCTTCGTCGGCCGCGCTCCCGAGCTCGCCGCCCTGGAGACGGCGTGGGCGGCGGCCGCCGCCGGGCGCGGGACCGCGGTCGTCGTCACCGGGGAGCCGGGGATCGGCAAGACGCGACTGGTCGAGGCCTTCGCCGCGCGCACCGGGGCCGCCGTCCGCTGGGGCCGCTGCGCCGAGATCGGCGGCGCCCCGCCGTACTGGCCGTGGCAGCAGGTGCTCGGCGGGCTGCCGGAGGCGGCGGTCGGCACCGACACCGGCGCCCGCTTCGCCCTCGGCCTGGACACCGCGCGGCGGCTGCGCGCCCTGGCCACCGGGGTCCCGCTGCTCGTCGTCCTCGACGACCTGCAGTGGGCCGACGGCGACTCGCTGCACGTGCTGGAGGTCGTCCTCTCCCAGCTGCACGACAGCCGGGTGCTCGTGGCGCTGACCTGCCGCGAGGAGGCCACCGGCGACCCGGCGCTCACCCGGGTCCTCGGCCTGGCCGCGCGGCTGCCGGCGGCCCGCCGGCTGCGGCTGTCCGGCCTGGCCGCGGCGGAGGTGGCCGAGCTCGTGACCGGGCTGCGCGGGCGGCCCGCCGACGCCGCGACCGCCACCGCCGTGGCCGAACGCTCCGGGGGCAACCCCTTCTTCGTGACCGAGCTGGCCGCCCTGGCCGGGCAGCCCGGCGCCGTGCCGGCCGGTGTGCGCGACGTCGTCCGGCTGCGGCTGCAGGACCTCGACGACGCCCCGCGCGCGGCGCTGGCCGTGGCCGCCGTCGCCGGCCGCGATCTCTCCGTCGGGCTGCTGGACGCCGTGCTCGACGGGGCCCCGGACGACGGGGTGCCGTCCGCGCTGCGGGCGGGGCTGCTGGTCGAGCCGGCGCCGGGCCGGGTGCGGATCGCCCACGACCTGGTCCGCGAGGTGCTGCTGGCCGACCTCGGCCCGGGCCGGCGGGCGCAGCTGCACCGGCGGCTGGCCGACGCGCTGGCCGCCAGCCCGGCCGCGGCCACCTCCGCCGCCGCGGTCGCCGTCCACCGGAGCGAGGCCGCCGCCGGCGCCGCCGACCCGGCCGCCGCGCACGCCTGCCTGGTCGCCGCGACCGAGGCGCTGGACCGCGCCGGCGTCGACGAGGCCGCGGCGCTGGCGGCCCGGGGGCTGACCCACACCGCGCCGGACGACGTCGCGACCGCCGCCGACCTGGAGCTGGTGCGCGGTGCGGCCCTGCGGCGGCTGGGCCTGATCGAGCAGAGCGGCGCCGCCCTCACCGCCGCCGCCCGCCTGGCCCGGGGGTGCGGCGACGCGGGACGGCTGGCCCGCGCCGCGGTCACGTCGGCCGGCGGTGGGCTGGGCGGCTACTGGGCCACCTCCGGCGCGCTCACCGCCACCGACGTGGGCCTGCTGGAGGAGGCCGCCGAGCGCGCCGACGACCTCGACCCGGAACTGCGCTCGGCCGTGCTGGCCGCGCTGGCGGTCCAACGCGCCTCGGTCGGCTCCGAGGGTGGTCCCGAACTCGCCGACCGTGCCCTCGCCGCCGCCGGCGACGCACCCGCGGCCCGCGCGCGCGCGACCGTCGCCCGGTTCGTCGCGCACTGGACGCCGGCGTGGGCGGCGCAGCGGGTCGAGTGGGCCCGGGCGATGCTGCGGCAGCGCACCGGCGACCCGGCGGCGGAGGCCACCGCCCTGCACCTGCTCCGCTGCGCGCTGCTGGAGACCGTGCAGGCCGAGGAGGCCGCCGCCGTCTCCGCGCGGTTCACCGACCTCGCCGTCCGCCGCGGGGACGGCGACCTGCTGCAGCTGGACGCCTGGTGGCAGGCCGGGCTGGCCCTGGCACGGGGTGAGGCCGACCGTGCCCGGCAGCTCGCCGACGCCGCGGTCGCCGACGCACCCACCGCCTCCCCCGCCGCCGCCGACGTCACCCGCATGTCGCGGCAGACCATCGAGGGGATCGCCGCCTGGCACGAGCACCGACTGCCCGCCGTGGTGCCGGAGGTGACCGACCTGGCCGCGACGGTGGACCCCGACTGGCTCGGCGTCCTCGCCCAGGCGCACGCGCAGGCCGGCCGCCGGGACGCGGCGCTGGCCGCGGCCGACCGGATGCTGGCCTCCCCCGGGCACGGCGTCCGCGAGCCGGTGCGGACGATCCTGATCAGCGACGTCTACCTGGAGCTCGCGGACGCGGAGCGCGCGGCGACCGTGCTACCGGCGCTGCGCTCCTACGGCGACACGGTCGTGGCCCTGTGGCCGGGGACGACGGTGCTGGGGCCGGTCGCGCTCTACCGCGGCGGTGTGATGGCCCTCCTCGGGCTCCCGGGGGCCGCCGCCGAGCTGCACCGGGCGCTGACGATCTGCGACGGGTTCGGCTTCGCCCCGTTCGCCGCCCGGGCACGGGCACTCCTCGACGACCACTGCTGACCGCCGACCGGACCGCGTCGCCGGCTCAGGTCGGCGGCCGCGACACCCGCCCCTCGGCCAGCGCCTTGAGCCCGTCGCAGAACTGGCGGAACGACGGGTTGAGGTCCGGCGTGGTGCGGTCGAGCACCACGGCCAGCGGCCCGGTGTGGTCCTCCCGCACGGTGAGCACGGTGCCGCCGTCGTCCTGCTCGTCGAGCCGGTACGTGCGCTCGATGACCGCCAGGCCCAGGGGCAGACCGGCCCGCCAGCGCATCACCTCGCGGGGCCGGATCTCGGTGACGGTGACGACGAACGGGCGGGTGCGGATCATCGTGGCGTAGAGCGTCAGCCGCTCGCCCAGCGCGACCCGGCCCTCCACCCGGTCGACGCCGGAGTCCCAGTCCCGCCAGCCGCCGACGTCGACCAGCAGCGCCCACACCTGCTCGGGGGGCGCCTCGATCCGTGCCGCCGCCTCGAAGCTCCTCATCGATCCCCCCTCACCCGGCGCGCACGCCGGTGACCTGCAGGTAGGTGTTGGGGACGACGATCCCCGGCCCGCCGCCGCGGGTGAAGCTGCCCCACATGTCGCCGAACTCCTGCTGGAGGGCGACCCGGCCGTCGTCGTCCAGGCGCCGCCAGGCCACGTGCACGGGCCCGAACCAGTCCCGGTAGCGCTGCCACTGCGCCTCGACCGAGGGGGCGGTGAACTCGACGGTCCGCTCGGTGTGCCGCACCTGCCGCAGCTCCCCGCGACCGAAGAGCGCCTCCACGCCGTCGGGCGTCCCCCAGACCAGCGGGTCGCCGGTGGCGCCCTCGGGGTCGTGCCGGGCCACCAGCGCGATCAGCCGGCCACCGGGTGCCTCCGGCCGCCAGGCGGTCAACCCCAGCCGGCCGCCGGGCCGCAGCACGCGCAGCAGCTCACGCGCGGCCTGCGCGGCGTCGTCGGCGAACACGACACCGAAGGTCGAGACGACGACGTCGAACGACGCGTCCGGGAAGGGCAGGTCGCAGGCGTCGGCGGCCTCGGTGGCGAACGCCAGCCCCTCGACCTCGGCGCGGCGGACGGCGTAGTCGAGCAGCTCGGGGACGATGTCGCTGCAGACCACGTCGGCGTCGCGGCGGGCCGCGGCCAGGGCCGTGTTGCCGGTGCCGCCGGCGACGTCCAGCAACCGGTCGCCCGGGCGGACGCCCAGGTCGGCGACGAGCTGCTCGCTGGCCGGGACCAGCCGGACGCCGACCTTCTGGTAGTCCCCGGCCCCCCAGACCTCGCGGGTGCGCTCCGAGGTGGTGGCGGCCATGCCCGCAGTGTGCCCCGCATCACGACGGGCGGGCTAGGGGCGGGTCCCCGCGCCGGGCCCCTCACCCCCGCTGCGCAGCCGCGGCGGCGCGGCGCGCAACGGCCGGCCCGCGGCCGCGTCGCCCGCCAGCGCCCGGGCCCACGCGACCAGGCCGGCGACGTCGATCCCGTGCGGTGGGTCGGCGGCGGAGCCCTCGACGTTCCCGGCGCCGCGCTCGAGCAGCGTGGCCGCCCCCTGCGCGTTGCCGCGGGCGGCGTGGGTGAGCCCCACCGCCAGCTGGGCCAGGCCGCGCCACAGCCGGCGCTCCTCCTCCGGCGCGGACTTCCAGGCGTCCTCGAGCACCTCGTGGGCGTGGAAGGGCCGACCGGCGTCGAGCAGCCGTTGCGCCTCGGCGAGGGACTCACCCGGCGTGCGCAGCACCCCCTCCGGCGCCCGCTCCACCCCGGCGGCGCCGTAGGGCAGCGGTCGGCCCAGGGCGTCGCGCGGCCGGGCGTTGCGGGCACGGCCCTGGGGGTCGCGGTCCCGGTCGGTGTCCACCCCCCGATCCTGGCGCGCCCGGCCACCGGCGGCCGTCCTGTCGGTGGCCGGGTGCAGGATGAGCGGAGAGGACGGCCGCGCGAGTGGGAGCGACGGGCCGCCCCCGCACCGACCCGCGGTCGACGTCGACCGGTCCGGACCTGGAGGGGGTGGGGCCCGTGGCCCCGGTCATCGAGGAGCGCACGGCCGTGCTCGACGTGGAGGCCGCGCGGGCGCAGGTCGCCGGGTCCGCGCTGCGCCCGGGCCCTGTGGGCCGGGTCGGGCTCGAGCTCGAGGCGCACCTGGTCGACCTCGACGCGCCGGCCTCGCGGGTCCCGTGGTCCCGCGTCCGCGGGGTCCTCGACGCCGTGCCCCCGCTGCCCGGGGGGAGCCGGGTCACCGTCGAGCCCGGCGGGCAGGTGGAGCTGTCGGGGCCGCCCCTGGCCGACGTCGCCGCGGCGGTGACCGCCCTGCGTGCCGACCGCGACGTGCTGGCCGCCGTGCTGCGTGCCGAGCGGCTGGCCCTGGCCCCGGTGGGCGCCGACCCGCTGCGACCACCGCGCCGGGTGAACCCGGCCGCCCGCTACACGGCGATGGAGGAGCACTTCACCGCCGTGGGCTGCGCCGCGGCGGGGACGGCGATGATGGCGGGGACGGCGTCCCTGCAGGTGAACCTGGAGGCCGGGCCGGCCGGCGGGTGGAGCGAGCGGGTGGCGCGGGTGCACCAGCTCGGCCCCGTGCTGGTCGCGGTCTCGGCCTGCTCGCCCCTGGCCGCGGGACGCGTCACCGGCTGGGCGTCGCACCGCCAGCAGGTGTGGGGCGACCTCGACCAGGCCCGGTGCGGCCCGCTGCTGGGCGGCGCGGACCCCGCGGGCGAGTGGGCGGAGTACGCGCTGGCGGCCCCGGTGATGCTGGTCCGCGACCCCGTCGACGGCGGCGCCGCTCCGGTGCGGGCCCGCGTGCCGTTCGCGGCGTGGGCGGGCGGCGAGGCGCCGCTGGGCGGCCGGCGTCCCACCGCCGCGGACCTCGACTACCACCTCACCACGCTGTTCCCGCCGGTCCGGCCGCGTGGCTACCTGGAGATCCGCTACCTCGACGCCGCCCCGGAACCCTGGTGGCCGGCGCTCGCGGCGGTGACCGCGACGCTGGTCGACTCCCCCGCCGCGGCCGACCGGGCCGCCGAGGCGAGCGCACCCGTGGCCGGGGCGTGGGACCGCGCGGCCTCCGCCGGCCTGGCCGACCCCGCGCTGCACGCGGCCGCGCGCGCCTGCCTGGCCGCGGCGTGCGACGCGGTGCCCGCGCCGCTGCGGTCCGAGGTGGCGGCGCTCGCCGACCTCGTCGACCGCGGCCTGAGCCCCGGCGACGCCCTGCTCGCCGCCGCCGGCTCCGGCGGTCCGGCCGCCGCCCTGCTGGCCGCGACCGCCCCGTCCCTGTCCGCACCGGAGGCCCCATGAGCGACCTGCGGGAACTCCTCGCCCGTGAGCTGACCGCCGCCCGCGACCGCACGCTGCGGCTCACCGACCACGACGAGCCCGAACTGCTGGCCCAGCACACCCCGCTGCTCAGCCCGCTGGTCTGGGACCTCGCGCACATCGGCCAGCAGGAGGACCTCTGGCTGCTGCGCGGGGGCGACGCCGCGTGCCCGGGCCTGCTGCCGCCCGACGTGGAGGCCCTCTACGACGCGTTCCGCCAGCCGCGGGCCGTCCGCGCCCGGCTGCCGCTGCTGCCGCCGGTGGAGGCGCGGGCCTTCTGCGCGGAGGTGCGTGGGCGGGTGCTCGACCGGCTCGACGGGTTCGGCGCCGACCACGATCCCTTCCCCGTCGCGATGGTGGTCAGCCACGAGCAGCAGCACGACGAGACGATGCTGCAGGCACTCGGGCTGCGCCCCGGCCCGCCGCTGCTCGCCGCGGGCGGTCCCCTGCCGCCGGGCCGGCCGGGGGTGGCGGGCACGTCGGTCCTCGTGCCCGGTGGCGAGTTCGTCCTCGGCGTGGACGCCGACGACGAGCCGTTCTCCCTCGACAACGAGCGCCCGGCACACCGGGTGGACGTGCCCGCGTTCCGGATCGGGCGGGTGCCGGTGACCAACGCCGAGTACGCCGCCTTCGTCGCCGACGGCGGGTACGCCGACCGGCGGTGGTGGTCGGCGCGCGGCTGGGCGCACCGGGTCGAGGCCGGGCTGGCGCGACCGCAGTACTGGGGCGCCGACGGCACCCGCACCCGCTTCGGCGTGGTGGAGGAGGTCCCCGGTGACGAACCGGTCCAGCACGTCACCTACTTCGAGGCCGAGGCGTACGCGGGGTGGGCCGGCGGCACGGGCGTCGTCCCCGCCGGAGCCCGGCTGCCCACCGAGGTCGAGTGGGAGAAGGCCGCGGTCTGGGACCCCGCCGCCGGGCGCCGCCGGCGCTTCCCGTGGGGCGCCGCCGAGCCGACCGGGGCGCTGGCCAACCTGGGTGGGACGGCGCTGCGGCCGGCGCCCGTGGGCGCCTACCCGGCCGGGGCCTCCGCGTACGGGGTCGAGCAGCTCATGGGCGACGTCTGGGAGTGGACGTCGTCGTCGTTCGATCCGTGGCCCGGTTTCCGGCCGATGCTCTACGCCGACTACTCCGCGCCGTTCTTCGGCGGGGACCACCGGGTGCTGCGCGGCGGGTCGTGGGCGGTGGCGGCGTCGATCCTGCGGCCGAGCTTCCGCAACTGGGACCACCCGATCCGCCGGCAGGTCTTCAGCGGCGTCCGACTGGCCTGGGACGCCTGATGTGCCGCCACCTCGCCTGGCTGGGCCGGCCGCGGTCGCTCGCGTCGCTGGTGCTGGACCCGCCGTCGTCCCTGCTGGTGCAGTCGTGGGCGCCGCGGCGGCAGCGGTACGGCACGGTGAACGCCGACGGCTGGGGGGTCGGCTTCTTCTCCCCCGGCCGGACCGCGCCGGCGCGCTGGCGGTCGTCGCGCCCGCTGTGGGCGGACCCCTCCTTCGCCTCCGTGGCCCCGGTGGTGAGCTCGGGGTGCGTGGTGGCCGCCGTCCGATCGGCGACGGTGGGCATGCCCGTGGAGGAGAGCGCCGTCGCCCCGTTCACCGACGGCCGGTGGCTGCTGTCGCACAACGGCCGGGTCGACCGCGCGGTGCTGCCGCCGGTGCGGGACGCCGAGTCCACGGTGGACAGCGCCCTGCTGGCCGCCCTCGTGTTCGCCCGCGGTCTGGAGCACCTGGGGACGACGGTGCGCGAGGTCGCGGCCGCCGACCCGGGCGCGCGGCTGAACCTGCTCGCCGCCGACGGCTCCCGGCTGCTGGCCAGCACCTGGGGCGACACCCTCTCCGCGCTGGTCACGGCCGAGGGCACCGCGCTGGCCAGCGAGCCCTGGGACGACGACCCCGCGTGGCGCGACGTGCCCGACCGCCACCTGGTCGAGGCGACCCCCGACGGCCTGACCCTCACCCCGCTCGACTGACGTCCCGAGGAGCCCCGTGCCGAACTCGCTGACCAGCCACCTCGACCCCGGGGACGCCGCGGCTGCGCTGCGCGCCGACGCGCTGGCCGGGCTGACCGCGACGCCGAAGTCGCTGCCGCCGCGGTGGTTCTACGACACGCGCGGCAGCGAGCTGTTCGACCGGATCACCCGGCTGCCGGAGTACTACCCGACCCGCGCCGAGCGGGCCATCCTCACCGTCCGCGCCGGGGAGGTGGCCGCGGCGTCCGGTGCCGACGTGCTCGTCGAGCTCGGCAGCGGGACGTCGGAGAAGACCCGCCTGCTGCTCACCGCGCTGCGGGAGGCCGGCACGCTGCGCCGGTTCGTGCCCTTCGACGTCGACCCCTCGGTGCTGCGGGCCGCCGCGGAGGCGGTCACCGACGAGTACCCCGGGGTCGAGGTCGACGCGGTGGTCGGCGACTTCACCCGGCACCTCGCCGAGCTGCCACGGTCGGGACGGCGTCTGGTCGCCTTCCTCGGCTCCACGATCGGCAACCTGGAACCGGAGCCGCGGGCGGCGTTCCTGGCCGAGCTCGCCGGCACCCTGCGGCCCGGCGACTCCTTCCTGCTCGGCACCGACCTGGTCAAGGACAGCGGCCGCCTGGTCCGAGCGTACGACGACGCGGCGGGCGTGACCGCCGAGTTCAACCGCAACGTGCTCACGGTGCTGAACCGGGAGCTCGGGGCGTCGTTCGACCCGGCCGCCTTCGAGCACGTCGCCGTGTGGGACCCCGCGCACGAGTGGATGGAGATGCGGCTGCGGTCGCGGACCGACCAGGTGGTGCGGGTGGCCGCCCTGGGCCTCGACGTCCGCTTCGCCGCGGGTGAGGAGCTGCGGACCGAGGTGTCGGCGAAGTTCCGCCGCGAGGGCGTGGCGGCCGAGCTGGCCGCCGCCGGGCTGCGGCTCACGCACTGGTGGACCGACCCGGACGGCGACTTCGCCCTCTCCCTGTCCGTCCCTGCCTGAGCGCCGTCCGCGCCCGCTGCCGCCCGGGGACCGCGACGCCCCCCGCGCGGCCGGCACCGCCTCCTCGCGTCGTACGGCTCCGGGTGCAGCCGCACTCGGGGACCCAGCACGCGCGGAGGTGTCCAGGCGGCGGTGTCCAGGACGTCGGGCCGGACGCACGATGCCGTGCATCCGCGGTGGGGGGAGGGCCGGAAGGAGGGGTGACAGACACCCACCGCACCGCCCGAAGGGACCCGCACCGTGACCCGGACCCGTACCGCGTTCGTCCTCGCCGCCGGCACCACCGGCACCCTGCTCGCCCTCGGGGCCTCCCCGACGCTGGCCGCCGACACCGCCACCGTCTCCGTCCTGCACGGCGTGCCGGCCACCCCCGTCGACGTCTACGCCAACGGCGAGCGCCTGATCGACGACTTCCAGCCCGGCACGCTGACCGACCCGCTCGAGCTGCCCGCCGGCACCTACGACCTCGCGCTGTACCCGGCCGACGCGCCCGACGCCTCGGGTGCCCCGCTGCTGTCCGCCGACGGGGTCGCCGTCCCTGCGGGTGCCGACGCCACCGTCGTCGCCCACCTGGACGCCGGGGGCGCGCCGGCACTGACGCCCTTCGTGAACGACACCTCCGCCGTCCCGGCCGGGCAGGCGCGCGTGGTCGTGCGGCACACCGCGGCCGCCCCGGCGGTCGACGTCCGGGCCGGCGGGAGCGTCGTCGCCCCCGGCCTGACCAACCCGGACGAGGCCACCCTCACGGTGCCCGCCGGCACCGTGAGCGCCGACGTCGTGCTGGCCGGCACCGACACCGTGGCGATCGGTCCGGCCGACCTGTCCCTGCCCGAGGGCGCGACCACGGTCGTCTACGCCTGGGGCTCGCAGGACGCCGGCTTCCAGCTCGCCGTCCAGACGGTCTCCGGAGGCCACTCCGCCCCCTCGGGCGTCCCCGGCGGCTCGGCGGGCCTGGTCGAGGACGGCGCGTTCCCGGTGCCCCTGGCCGCCCTCTCGGTGGCCGGTCTGGCGGCAGCGGGTCTCGCCGCCCGCCGTCTGGTCGGCGCGCGGGCCTGACCTGCGCGGTCCGGAGGGGACACCGATGGTGCGACCCGCTGCCGCCGGCGTGGTGCTGGGTCTGGCCCTGGCGCTCGGTGCGCCGGTCGCCTGGCTGGGGACCCGCGAGCCGGCGGCGGCGGGCGCACCGCTCGAGCAGGTCCTCCCGGCCCCGGCGCCGTCGCCGGCGGGCACCCCGGCACCGCCGGGGCCGGTCAGTCTCCCGGCGGTGACCACGCGGGTCGCCGCGCCCACGGCGGAGTCCGCCGCACCGCCGCCGGTCGCCCTCGCCGTGCCCAGCGCCGGCATCGAGGCCCCGGTCGACGCGGTCGGCGTCGACGACGACGGCCAGATGGCCCTCCCCGGGGACGTCGACCGGGTCGGCTGGTACCGGTTCGGTCCGGCGCCCGGAGCCGGCGGGTCGGCGGTGCTCGCGGGCCACGTCGACGACGTCGAGCAGGGGCTGGGGGTCCTCGCGCCGCTGCGGGACACCGCGGCCGGCGCCGAGGTGCTGGTCACCGACGCGGCGGGGACCGTCAGCCGGTGGCGGGTCGTGTCGCGGGACACCGTCGAGAAGGAGGCGCTCGCGCTGGACCGGCTGTTCACCCGCGACGGCCCGTCCCGCCTGGTGCTGGTCACCTGCGGCGGCCCGTTCGTGCCCGAGTTGCGCAGCTACCGGGACAACGTGGTCGTCGTCGCGGAGCCCGCGCCGTGACCGGGGTCCTGGAGCGCGGCTCCGCAGGGCCTAGGGTCGGGCGCGTGCCCCCCGTCACCGTGCCGCCGGCGGGTGAACCGGACGACGCCGAGGTCGGCCGCCGGTTCGCCGCCGGTGACGAGCAGGCCCTCGCCTGGGCCTACGAACGCTGGGCCGGTCAGGTCCACGGCATGGCGGTGCGGGCCTTCGGTCGGGGGCCCGATGCCGAGGACGTCACCCAGCAGACCTTCGTCTCCGCCTGGACCGGCCGCGCCGGTTACCGCCCCGACCAGGGCCCGCTGCCGGCGTGGCTGGTGGGCGTCTGCCGCCACAAGATCGCCGACACGTGGGCCCGCCGCGACCGGCAGCGCCGCACCGCGGAGGCGGCCGTCGCCCAGGCGCAGGCAGCGCCGCAGGCCGGCGGTCCCCTGGTCGACGCCGCCGTCGCCGACCGGGTGCTGCTGCTGGGCGAGCTGGACCAACTGGGGCAACCACAGCGGGGCATCATCGAGATGGCCTTCTTCGAAGACCTCACCCACGCCCAGATCGCCGCGCGCACCGGGTTGCCGCTGGGCACGGTGAAGAGCCACATCCGGCGCACCCTGGAGCGCCTGCGGACCCGGTTGGAGGTGGACGGTGCCGCACTGCACGCCTGAGCAGCTCGCCCTGGCGGCACTGCGCGAGCCGCTGCCGGCCGCCGACGCCGCCCACCTGGACGGCTGCGCCCGGTGCCGGGCGGAGGTGGCGTCCCTGCAGCGCGGGGTCGACGCCCTCGCCGTCCCGGCGCTGGCCGCCCCCGGCACCCCCGTACCGCCACCGCCGGCGGTCTGGGCGGCGATCGCCGCCGCCACCGGCGTGAGCAGCGCACCCCGGCCGGAGGTCGTCGCCGGGACGGCACCCGCGCCGGCCGCCGCAGCGCCGGCCGGACCACCGCCTCCGGCGCCGGGACCGGCCGTGGCGGCGGTCACCCCGCTGCGGCCGCGCCGCTCCCGGCTGCTGCTGGCCGCCGCCGCGGCCCTCGTCGTCGGCGCCGGGATCGGCGCGGGCTCGGTCGCACTCGGCAGCCGGGACGACGACAGCGGCGTCGCGGTGGCCGCGGCCGCGCTCGACCCGCTCGACGACAGCGGTGCTTCCGGACAGGCGCGGGTCGTGGAGCGGGACGACGGCACGCGCGTGCTCGTGGTCGACCTCACGGCCGAGGACCGCGCCGACGGCTTCTACGAGGTCTGGCTGATCGACGAGGCCGTGCGGGACATGGTGTCCGTCGGCGTCGTCCAGGGTGGCCGCCGGGTGACCCTGCCGCTGCCCTCCGGTCTCGACCTGGGGCAGTACCCGGTGGTCGACGTCTCGGTCGAGCCGCTGGACGGCGACCCCCTGCACTCCGGCGAGTCGGTGGCCCGGGGGCTGCTCGACACCTGACGGTCGCCCGGGGTCCTCCCCGGCGACCGTCGGGACGGTGCGCGCGCCTAGCGTGGAGCGGTGACAGTGCTCGAACCCGACCTCGTCCACGAGGACCTCGGCGCCACGTGGCGCTCCGCCCGCCCCCGCCCGGCCGGCCGGCACCTGGACTCCGCCGCCTGCAGCCGGCAGAGCCACCGGGTGCTGGAGGCGGTGGCGCACCACGCCCGGCACGAGGCCGAGCTGGGCGGGTACGTGGCCGAGGCGACCGCCGACGACCTGCTGCAGCAGGGCCGCTCGGTCATCGGCGGGCTGGTCGGGATGGCCGCGGCCGACGTCGCCTTCGTGGAGTCGGCGCAGGCCGCGCTCGTCACGTTCCTCTCCGGCTGGCGGCTGCCGGCGGGCGCGCGGGTGGCCTGCCTGCCCGGCGAGTACGCCCCCAACGTCGCCCAGCTGCGCGCGGCCGGGCTGACCCCGGAGCCGTTGCCGGTCGACGACCTCGGCCGCGCCGACCTCGACGGCGTGGCCCGGCTGCTGGCCACCGCCCCACCGCGGTTCGTGCACCTGACCCACATCGGCAGCCACCGGGGGATCGTGCAGCCCGCCCGCGAGGTGGCCGTGCTCTGCCGGGAGGCGGGGGTGCCGCTGGTGCTGGACGCCGCGCAGTCCCTCGGGCACGTCGACGCCGACCTGGGCGCCGACGTCGTCTACTCGACGTCCCGCAAGTGGCTGGCCGGCCCGCGGGGCGTCGGGGTGCTGTGCGTGCGCCCGGCGATCACCGCGCAGCTCACCCCGGTGCTGCCCGAGCCGGCCGACGTCCCGCCGCTGCGGGCGTTCGAGTCCGGGGAGGCGCACGTCGCGGGCCGCGTCGGTCTGGTGCTGGCCGTCGGGGAGCACCTGGCGGCCGGACCGGAGCGGGTGCGGCAGCGGCTGTCGGCCCTGGGCCGGACCGGCCGCGAGGTGCTCGAGGGGGCGGCCGGCTGGCGGGTGGTGGAGCCGCGGGACGAGCCGACCGCCACGACCACGCTGCGCCCGCCGGACGGTGTCGACGTCGTCACCACGCGGGCCCGGCTGCTCACCGAGCACGGCATCGTGACCACCGCGATCGGCCCCGAGCGCGCGCCCGGCGAGATGACCGGCCCGGTGCTGCGGGTCTCACCGCACCTGGACGCCACCGTCGACGACCTCGAGGCACTCGCCGCCGCACTATGAGGACACGGCCGCCTGCATCGCGGCCGACACCCGCCGGTGGACGGCGAGCTGCTCGTCCAGCCGCGGGTGCACGGGGACGCCGTCGGACACCACCGCCCGCCCGGCGACCACGGTGTGCCGGGCGGACACCGGCCCGCAGCGCAGCCAGGCCTCCACCGGGTCCGAGAGCGCACCGGCGAACCGGACGCCCTCCAGCGGCCACACCGCGAGGTCGCCGCACGCCCCGACCGACAGCTCGCCGATCTCGCCTCCGCGGCCGAGGCACGCGGCGCCGCCGCGGGTCGCCATGACCAGCGCGTCGCGGGCCGACATCGCGCCCGCGCCGTGCCGGAGCTTGCCCTGCAGCATCGCCGTCCGGGCCTCCAGCCACAGGGAGGCGGAGTCGGCCGAGGCGGAGCCGTCGACGCCGAGGCCGACCGGGGCGCCCGCGGCCCGCAGCTCGGCGACCGGCGCCAGCCCGCTGCCCAGGACCATGTTGGACGACGGGCAGTGCGCCACCCCCAGCCCCGCGGCGCCCAGCCGCTGCGTCTCGGCCGGCGAGGGCCACACGACGTGCGCCAGCCACGCCCGGCCGGTCAGCCAGCCGACGTCGGCCAGGTACTCCACGGGACGGCGGCCGAAGCGGGCCGCGCAGAAGGCGTCCTCGTCCCGCGTCTCGGACAGGTGGGTGTGCAGCCGGACCTCGAGCGTCTCGGCCAGCTCGGCGGTGCGCGTCATGAGCGACGTGGAGACGCTGAACGGCGAGCACGGCGCCAGCGCGATCCGCGTCATGGCGTGCGGCGAGGGGTCGTGGTGGGCCGCCACCAGCCGCGCGGAGTCGGCCAGGATCTCGTCGTCGTCCTGGACGACGGAGTCCGGCGGCAGCCCGCCGTCCTTCATCGACAGCGACATCGAGCCACGGGTGGCGGTGAGGCGGACGCCGAGGTCGCGGGCGGCGGCCACCTCGGCCCCGACGAGGTCGCCGCCGCCGCGCGGGTGCACGTACAGGTGGTCGCTGGAGGTGGTGCAGCCCGACAGCGCCAGCTCGGTGAGGCCGACGTAGGCGCTGACGTACGCGGCCTGCTCGTCCAGTCGCGCCCACAGCGGGTAGAGGGTGACCAGCCACTCGAACAGGCCGCCGGTCAGCGCGGGCGCGAAGGCGCGGGTGAGGTTCTGGTACAGGTGGTGGTGGGTGTTGACCAGCCCCGGGGTGACCAGGCACCCGCGGGCGTCGATCCGGCGGACGGCGGCCGGCTGGGGGTCCGCCGGCCCGCCGACCCCGCTGACCACCCCGTCGGTCACCGCCACCCAGCCGCCGGGGATCTCGCGGCGGTCGTCGTCGACGGTGGCCAGCAGCTCGGCGTCGTGCACGACCAGGTCGGCGGTGTCCACGGCCGCATCGTGCCCGCGGCGGCGCCCTCGCGGGGAACGGTTGCCCGCGACGGCCGCGGCGGACCGCGGACGTCAGCGGGTCACTCGACCGTCTCGATGTCGAACTCGGCGGTGCCGTCCTCCACCGAGGTGACGGTGATCCTCAGCGCGATCTCCTCGCCGGTGTCCGGGTCCGTGGCGGTGCACTCGGTGGTCGCGTCCACCTCCGCCTCCAGGTCACCGGGGCAGGAGACCTCGGGCGTGACGCCGAACTCGGCCTCGATCGCGCTGGCCACCTGGTTCTCGAGCTCCCCCTGCTCGATGGCCGAGCTGCACGCCGTCAGTCCGAGGGCCAGGGCGGGGGCGGCGAGGAGCAGGGCCGGGCGACGGCCGGGACGGGACACGGGGCGCTCCTGGGGGACGGTGCGGGGAGATCACCTGACCCTAGCGCCGGGCCCCCGACGGCCTCCGCCGGGCCGGGTGGGTCCTCCGTCAGGCGCCGAGGACCAGCCGGGCCACGGCCGCCGGCACGTCGTCCCCCAGCGGACGGTGCCCGACCAGCCGGCCGGCCTCGGCCGGGGGGACGCCGGCGGCCTGCAGCACCTCCAGCGCCTGGACGTCGGGCAGCGCCTGGAACCACCGCCGGCCGAGCGCGGCCCGCCCCGCCGCCGTGGGCCGGCCCCACAGCCGCAGGCGCGCCATGCCGCCGTCGGGGAACACGTCCAGGCGCACCCGGTCGACGGCCGGCCCGCCGGGGAGGGCGAACCGGTGCCGGGTGTCGGGCTGCAGCCGGGTCCGGGGCAGGACGACGACCTCGCCGTCCGGACCGCTCCCGGTGACGGAGGCCGAGCCGGGGGCGTTGCCCAGGAACCAGGTGGTGTCCAGCTCGGCGAGGGTGACCACACCCTCGCAGGCCAGCGAGAGCTCCACCCAGTCGTTGCCGTCGCCGCGCCGCCGGCGGGTCTCCCAGCCCTCGCCCATCGAGCGGGCCGGGCCGGGGCCGATCAGCTGCTGCGGCCGGCCGTAGAACTCGTCGCTCACCCCGGTCACCCGCCCGCCGTTCTCGAGCGCGGCCAGGTCGAGCGCGCCGGCGTCCACCAGCCGCGGGTCGGGCAGCACGGTGCCGTGCACCCGCAGCCGCGCCACGCCGCCGTCCGGGTGGATGGTGAGCCGCACGTGGGTCACCCGCCGGTCGGAGCCGACGGGGAAGGCGTGCGCGGTGTCGGGGGTGAGGTCCGACAGCGGCAGCAGGGGTTGCCAGTCGGCCCGGCTGAGCTCGGCCACCGTGGGGTGGCCCTCCACCGCGGCGCCGTCGACCGACGCCCGGGACGGGGCGTTGCCGGTGAAGTGGGCGGTGTCGACGACGACCCCGGACACGACCCCCGGGGCGCCCAGCCGGATCACGGCCCAGTCGGCGCCGGGGGTGCGCCGTCGGCGGGTCTCCCAGCCGTCGTACTCCTTGCCGCGCGGCCCGAAGTCCGTGCGCGCGACGGCCGGGTGCGGGAGCACGAGGTTCTCCTTGGCCGCGAAGAACTCGTCGCTGGCCGCGACGACGGCACCTCCCAGCGCACGGCTGGCCAGGTCGGTCAGGGAGAAGGGCTCGGTCATCGGGCTCCTCGGGTCCGGGCCGCGCGGGCCACTGTGCCACGGCGGTCTCCGGGCCGGGACGGTCTCAGGGGTCGCCGCGCACCAGCAGCCGGCCGATCGGCGAGCCGTCGGCGACCTCCCCGCGCAGCCACGTCCGGCGGACGACGCCCGCGAGCCGGCGGCCGGCGTAGGGCGTCAGCGGGTGCCGGTGCTCCAGGCGCCCCACGGTCGTGGCCGCGTCCGGGGCGAACGCCACCAGGTCGGCGTCCTTCCCGACCGCGAGGGCGCCCTTGCGCGGCAACCCCGCCAGCCGCGCCGGCGCCGCGCACATCCACTCGACCACCCGGGCCAGCGACAGCCCGCGCGCCCGCGCCCCCGTCCACACCGCGGGCAGCCCGACCTGCAGGGAGGCGATGCCACCCCAGGCCAGGCCGAGATCACCGGTGTCGAGGTGCTTGAGGTCGGGCGGGCACGGCGAGTGGTCGCTGACGACGAGGTCGACGTCCCCGCCGGCCAGCGCGGCCCACAGCGCCTCCCGGTGCCCGGACCGGCGGATCGGCGGGCAGCACTTGTACACGGGGGCGCCGTCGGGCAGCTCCTCCGCGGCGAAGGTCAGGTAGTGGGGGCAGGTCTCCACCGTCATGCGCACCCCCTCGGCGCGGGCCCGGCGCAGCAACGGCAGCGCGCCGGCGTCGGCCAGGTGGACGACGTGCACCCGCCCGCCGGTGTCGCGGGCCGCCGACACCAGCCGGGCGATGGCCACCTCCTCCGCCGCCTCGGGGCGGGAGGCGAGGAAGGCCGCGTAACCGGGCCCGCGGGGCGGGGGCGCGGCCGCGACGACGTCGGCGTCCTCGGCGTGCGCGGCCAGCAGCCCGTCGACGCCGGCCAGCTCGGTGAGGACCGCCCGCACGCCGGCGTCGTCCAACGGCGGGAACTCCGGGACGCCGGAGTCGAGCAGGAAGCACTTGAACCCGACGACGCCGGCCTCGTGCAGGAGCCGCACCTGCGCCAGCCCGCCCGGCACGGCGCCGCCCCAGAACGCGACGTCGACGGCGACCCGACCCCGCGCGGCCTGCTGCTTGCCGTGCAGCGCCTCGAGCGTGGTCGTCGGCGGGAGGGAGTTCAGGGGCATGTCCACGATCGTGGTGACGCCCCCGGCCGCCGCGGCCCGCGTCGCGGTCGCGAAGCCCTCCCACTCGGTGCGCCCCGGCTCGTTGACGTGCACGTGGGTGTCGACCAGCCCCGGCAGCAGGACCTCGTCGTCGGCGAGGGTCACCGCACGGGCGGGAGCGTCGTCGAAGTCGGTGATGCCGGCGATCCGCCCGCCGTCGGTGTGCACCGCGGCGGCGCGCTCCCCGGCGGGGAGGAGCACCCGACGCGCGCGGACCACGAGGCTCATGCCGAGCTCACCGCAGCGGCCGGAAGAACTCCCGGACGTCGGCAACGAGCAGCCCGGGCTGCTCCATCGCGGCGAAGTGCCCGCCGCGGTCGTGCTCGCGCCACAGCCGCAGGTCGGAGAACTGCTCCTGCGCCCACTCCCGGGGCGGTTGGAAGATCTCGTGGGGGAACAGCGACACCCCGGTGGGGACCCGGACGGCCGGCGTCCGCCCGGCCGGGGCCTGCGCCATCTCCCAGTACATCCGGGCCGACGACGTGGCCGAGGCGGTGAACCAGTAGGTGCTGACGTGGTCGAGGACGCGGTCGGCGCCCAGCACCCCCACCGGGTCGCCGCCACAGTCGGCCCAGGCGTGGAACTTCTCCAGGATCCACGCGCACTGGCCGGCCGGGGAGTCGGTCAGCCCGTAGCCCAACGTCTGCGGGCGGGTGCGCTGCTGCTGGTTGTAGGCGGCCCCCTGGGTGCGGAAGCGGCGCTCCCGGTCCAGCGCCCGCTGCTCGCGCTCGGTGAACTGCGTCCGCCCGGCCGGCGGCCCGGTGACCACCATGTTCAGGTGGATGCCCACCACCCGGTCGGGGTGCCGGGCGCCCAGGCCGGCCGAGACGAAGGAGCCGATGTCCCCACCCTGGGCGCCGAACCGGTCGTACCCCAGCCGGTCCATCAGCTCCGCCCACGCGTCGGCGGTGCGCTCCAGGCCCCACCCCGGCGAGGACGGCTTGCCGCTCCAGCCGAAGCCCGGCAGCGAGGGGACCACGACGTCGAACGCGTCGGCCGGGTCCCCGCCGTGCGCCGCCGGGTCGGTCAGCGGCCCCAGGACGTCCAGGAACTCCGCGACCGACCCCGGCCACCCGTGGGTGAGCAGCAGCGGCAGCGCGCCCTCCCGGGAGGACCGCACGTGCAGGAAGTGGACGGGCAGCCCGTCGACGTCGGTGACGAACTGGGGGACGGCGTTGAGCCGCGCCTGCCGGGCCGGCCAGTCGTAGCCGTCGGCCCAGTACGCGCACAGGTCCTGGAGGTCGCGGAGGGGCACGCCCTGCGACCAGTCCTCGACGGTGGCCGGCTCCGGCCAGCGGGTCGCGCGCAGGCGCCGGTGCAGGTCCTCGACGTCGGAGGCCGGCACGTCGACGGCGAAGGGCCTGATGACGGCGTCGTCCACGGCCCCACCGTAACGGGGCTTGCCGACGACGGCCGAGTGGTTCTACGGTTCATTACATGAGTAATGAACTAGCGGACCGACGGGGCCCGACGCGGGACCCCTCGTGAACGAGGACGGCGGCCCGATCTTCCGGCAGGTCGCCGAGCAGATCGAGACCGCGATCGTCGACGGCTCCCTCCCCGAGGAGAGCCAGGCGCCCTCGTCCAACGAGCTGGCCGCCTTCCACCGGATCAACCCCGCCACCGCGGCCAAGGGCCTCAACCAGCTGGTCGCCGACGGGGTCCTCTACAAGAGACGAGGAGTGGGGATGTTCGTCGCCCCGGGCGCCCGTGAGCAGCTGCTCAACCGGCGACGCAGCGAGTTCGCCGACGTGTACGTCCGCCCGCTCATGACCGAGGCGCAGAAGCTGGGCATCTCCAGCCGGGAGCTGACGGCCATGATCGACCGCTGGGGAGAGACCCGATGACCGCCGCGGCCACCCTCACCGACGTCACCGTGCGCTTCCGGGAGCACACCGCCCTGGACGGCGTGACGACCGCCTTCGAGCAGGACGCCATCACCGGGCTGCTGGGTCGCAACGGCGCCGGCAAGACCACGCTGATGCAGCTGCTGACCGGCCACCGCGTGCCGACCAGCGGCCGGGTCGAGGTCCTCGGCGCCGCGCCGTACGAGAACGACGACGTCCTGCGCCGGATCTGTTTCGTCAAGGAGGGGCAGCGCTACCCCGACCACTTCCGGGTGCGCGACGCGCTGGAGTCGGCGGCGATGCTCTTCCCCCGGTGGGACGCCGACCTCGCCGCCGCCCTCCTGCGGGACTTCGACCTGCCGGCGAAGCGGCCCGTCAAGAAGCTCTCCCGCGGCATGAACTCCGCCGTCGGCATCGTCATCGGTCTCGCCTCCCGAGCGCCGGTCACGCTCTTCGACGAGCCGTACCTCGGTCTGGACGCCGTCGCCCGCCAGCTGTTCTACGACCGGCTGCTCGCCGACTACGCCGAGAACCCGCGCACGATCGTGCTGTCCACGCACCTGATCGAGGAGATCAGCTCGCTGCTCGAGCGCGTGCTGCTGGTCGACCGGGGCCGCGTGCTGCTCGACGCGGACGCCGAGTCGCTGCGGGGCAGCGCGCTCACCGTCACCGGTCCGCGGGACCGCGTCGCGGCCTTCGCCGCGGCCAACGAGCTCCTGCACACCGAGACGCTCGGCAGCACCAGCCGGGCCGTCGTCCGGCTCCGCCCCGGTACGGACGGCGACGACGCCCGCGCGGCCGGCCTGTCGTGGGAGCCCACCACCCTGCAGCAACTGGTCGTCGCCATGAGCCTGCAGCCGGCCGAGGCCCGCCCGGCCGCCCCCTCCGACCTCGAGGAGGTCTCCCGGTGAGCCGTGTCCTGCCCGCCGCCCGGCTGCACCTGGTGCGCCCCCTGGTCGTCTTCGGGGTGCCGTGGCTGGTCGGGACGATCAGCTTCGTCATCAACTGGGCCGTGTGGGCGCTCGCCGACGTGGCCGAGCACGCCCCCGACAACGTCACCGGCGGCGTCTCGGCCCTCTACATCACCGTGTGCGTGGTGTTCGTCCAGGCGCTCACCCAGATGCTGCCCTTCGCGATGGGCGTCAGCCTCAGCCGCCGCGCCTACTGGCTCGGGACCGCGCTGGTCGGGGTCCTGTCGGCGCTCGGCTACGGCATCGCGCTGGCCGTCCTCAACGAGATCGGGCAGGCCACCGGCGGCTGGGGCGTCGACCTGAACTTCTGGGTACCGACACCACTGCTGGCCGACAACTTCCCCCTGCAGGTGCTCTACTCCGGCGGACCGATGCTGGCGCTGTTCTTCGTGGGCATCGCCATCGGCGTGGTGCAGAAGCGGTGGGGCACCAACGGCCTCTGGACGCTCACCATCGTCAGCGTGGTCGTCATCGGCGGTCTCGCCGTCCTGGCGACCGGGCTGAGCGCGTGGGGCGACGTCTGGGGCTGGCTGATCGACCGGTCGGCCACCACCCTGGCCGCCGGGCTCCCCGCGGCCCTCGCCGTGGTGGTCGCCGTCCTCTCCTACGGGGGCATCCGGCGCGTCGTGCCCTGACGCGCCACTGGGTCGCACCCAGCGCCTCCTCCGTCACGTGACGGAGGAGGCGCTGCTCGACCCGGTGAGGCATCCGCAGGGGCCACCGCACGACGCCGTGCGCCGCACGGCGTCACGGGATCCCCGCGGTCGGGACCCTCGCTGCACCGCGGAGCGGGCCGCAGCCGTCCCGGCGCCCACCTCGGGTGGCGGGAGTCGGGAGCACGTCGACGCCGCGTGGCGGTCGGGGCGCGGGCACCAGCACCGCCGCCGGGCCGGCGTCGGGGCGGAGTGTCCGGGTGGCCCGGGCCTGCCCCGGGAATGCCGAAAGGGCTTCCAGCGGGTGCTGGAAGCCCTTTCGGGGAATGGTTGTCCGGCGGCGTCCTACTCTCCCACCCCGTCTCCAGGGCAGTACCATCGGCGCTGAGAGGCTTAGCTTCCGGGTTCGGAATGAGACCGGGCGTTTCCCTCTCGCCATGGCCGCCGTAACGCTGTGAACCTGTACGAACCGGCACCAGGATCGCTTCGCCTGGTGGCTGGGTCGTGCGTTCAGAACTACACAGTGGACGCGGATGCTGCATTTCCTTCAACCGAACACCCGGAGCGCGGCTCGTGTGGGTGTGTGGTCAAGCCCTCGGCCTATTAGTACCGGTCAGCTCCACGCCTTGCGGCGCTTCCACTTCCGGCCTATCAACCCGCTGGTCTGGGCGG